>JBNKGC010000038.1:0-40413 GCA_050289625.1 Polyangiaceae bacterium
GTTTGCGCTCACGAAAACGCAACGGTTCATCCGGTCGCAGTTGCGCGCCGTCCACGGCAAGCAACACGCGACCACGAGGACCCCAGCCAGAGCCGCCCCCACTCCCCTTCGGAACAGCGAGGTTTGCCCGCTCGCGATCCACCCGAACACGGGAGCCAGGAGAACGGCCTGGGGCCGCATGAGCGTCGTCCACCCCGCGGTGATCACGAGCACGCCCCAGGCGAGCCAGCGCGTAGGGCCGCGCGCTTTCCCAGCAGCGATGGCCGATGCGCCACTCATCGCGAGGCCGGAAGCCACGGCTCCTTCGGTCATCAGCGCGGGTGTGTATGCGACGAGCCCCGGTGCGAGGGCGACGAGGAGTGCGGCGATCGCGGCGCTCCGACGATCCCCCAGCGTATTGGCGATTCGGTGCATCGCCATCACGCCGAGCGATCCGAACACCATGTTGACGAGCATCGCGACTCCCGGATGAGTGCCGAAGAGTGCGTACGCACCACCAAGGAGCGCCGGGTATCCGACGGGGTAGTGAGCCGCGAAGGTCACGGCGCCGTCCGGCCACAGCCACGTGTAGCCCGCGCCCTGGGCGATCCGCTGCGCCACGACGTGGTAGAAAGCGCCGTCAGCGACGGGCGGCACCGTTTTCCAGGCCCACAGCACCACCGCCAGGCGCGCGCCCAGGGCGAGCAGGCCGAGGACGCACGTGTCTTGCCACGACGAGCGCACGCTTCGTCGAGTCACGCGCCGCTCTCGTTCGCTCCGATCATCGTGAGCGATGTTCGCCGAAGGGGAATGCACCGAGCAGGCCCAGGTCTTTGAGATCGATCACCA
This sequence comes from Polyangiaceae bacterium, assembly GCA_050289625.1. Taxonomy (GTDB): domain Bacteria; phylum Myxococcota_A; class Polyangia; order Polyangiales; family Polyangiaceae; genus NIC37A-2. The sequence continues at coordinate 829 of JBNKGC010000038.1, forward strand.
CCTCGCAGGCGGGAAGTCCCACGACGTTGGAGTACGAACCCTCGATCCGCTCGATGAGAAACGCGCCGACTCCCTGCACGGCGTAGGCTCCAGCCTTGTCGAGCCCCTCCCCCGTTGCGGCATAGCGTCTCACCTCGTCGGCCTCTGCAGATCGCATGAACACACGCGACTCCACCGTTCGCTCCCGAACCGGCTCCGCACCTCCCGCCTGGACCGCGATGGCGTATCGCGTGAGCACACGGTGAGCCCGCCCCACGATGAGACCAAGCAGTCGTTCCGCGTCGGATACGTCCTCTGGTTTGCCGAGGATCTCGCCATCCACGACCACGATGGTGTCGGCCACGAGGATGGCGGGAGCGTCCGCTGCGTGGCCCGCGCCCACCACCGCCCGGAGCTTGTCGCGGGCCACTCGCGCCACGTAGCTCTCCGCGTCCTCTCCCTCGGTCACCACCTCGGGCGCGTCTGCCGGACAGACGCGGATGGAGATCCCAAGGCTCCGAAGGATCTCGGAGCGCCGAGGCGACCGAGATCCGAGAGCGAGCGGATGGTCAGTGCTGATCATGCCGGTCCGGCGCATACCATGACCGGACAGCTCGACCGAGGGCCGCCGCTTGCCCGAAAGAGCGGAAATGAGACAGGCGCTCGAGCACGCAGCGGAAAGAGAGCGATTGTCGACGCTTGCGGGCCCTGATACGCCACGATTCGCCTCTCGCTCGCTCGCCCGCCGCGTCGCCAGCGTGTTTTTCCGGGCACCTGACGCGCCCCGCGAGACCAGCCTCGTTGCGGCAGATCCCATCTCACAGCACCACTCATGACCCGCATTCGCACTCTGCTCGTCGCCGCCTCGTGTCTGCTCGTCTGCAGCGAAGCTGGAGCGTTCGACTGCGATGTCCCCTATTCGACCTGCATCGACTCGAGTGACCTCAACTCCCCCGTCGGCCCCGGCCGATTTGCGAGCATCGAATCGGCCATTCCCCTTTCGCCGGGCGCGCTCTCGTTTGGGGCGACCGGCTCCTATTTTCGAAAGCCGATCGAGCTCCGGGCGCCTTCGCCCGATCCCGAAGGAAGGGAGATCCCCATCGTCCGCAATGTCTGGCAGCTCGACCTTCTGCTGGCAGCCGGGCTGTGGGAAAAACTCGAGTTCGGAATCGCGTTGCCGATCCGGCTGGTGCAAAGCGGAACCGGCGCCGGAGCGGCGACTTCACGCGTCGGCGCGCCCTTGCGCGAAACCGCCATCGTCGATCCACGGGTGGCGGCGAGTTGGGGCCTGTTCGACCGCTCCTTTTCGGGAAAAGTCCAGCTCGAGGTGAAAATCCCCGCTGGCGACAAGGACGCCTTCTCCGGTGAGCCGAGCTTGGTCTGGATCCCAGCATTCATCCTCGGCTCCAAGTCGCTCGAAGGGTTCCACTTGGGCGCCTACGCCGGGGTGCGGATCCGCGAACGAACGACCTTTGCCGACGTCACCGTCGGCTCGCAGGTGGTCCTGTCAGCCGGCGTTCAATACGATCTCCTTCCCGAACTCGGTGTCGGGCTCGAGGCTTGGGTCCTGCCCTCGCTCGTCGACCAACCGGAAACTCCACTCGGGCAGGCGACGTTCGTCCCCTCGGAGTGGATGGCGAGCGTCGAGTCGAAGCTGGACGACGCCGTGACTCTCTTCGGCGGCTTTGGGACGGCACTCCCCCTGTCGACTCAGACCGCCGTCAATGCGAGCGACGAGAGCGATCTCGACTATTCCGCCGGCCTGTCGAGTCCCGCTTGGCGCGCCATCCTGCGGGTCCGCTACACGCAGTGACCCGCCGACGAGAGCCAACGTTCGACAGGAGCACTTCCTCCGATTGGCGCACGCCAGGGCGAGTGCCGCGTTCGACTCGACGGGCCCCAAGGATGCCCTCGCCCCGTCAGGGGGGGGCGCGACGGCCGGAGACCTTTTCGCACTGGTATCGCGCTTCGTCAGAACACGCGTTCGTGCACGTAGATGCGGTCGCCGGACTGCAGAGGAACGTCCGGCGCCTGCCCCTCGTTGATGGCATCGACGTCGATGACGACCGTGCGCGTCCCCGTCTTGGTCGTGCGCGTGAGCTTGACCTTCGTGCTTTGAGCAATGGACGTGAGTCCGCCCGCCATCGAAATGGCTTGAAGCAGGGTCATGTCGGGCGAAAGGGGAAAGCTGCCGGGCTTCTGGACCTGGCCGAGCAGGGTGACACGCTTGCTCCGGTACTCCTTCACGGTGACGACCACGCTCGGATTCGTGAGGATTTCCTTCTTGATGAGCTCCTCGCGCACCTTGAGAGCCACTTCCTGTGGCTCGAGGCCGGCGATCTCCAGGGTTTGAATGTAGGGAAGCGTCACGGTTCCATCACGAGCCACCTGGTACTCGGTCGGCAGGTCCTTCTCCCCGACGATTTCGAGCTGAAAGATGTCTCCGGGCCCGAGTGTCGTATGTTGGGTCGGCGGCTCGAGCTCGACGCGCTGACCCTGCGAGCTCGAGCCGCAGGCAACGGCGGTCATTGCCAGCAACGCGGAGCACAAGAAGAGGCGACGCGATTCGTTCTGCGTGCGGAACATCATGAGAAAAGCTTCGTCAAATTGTCGACCGACAACGAGGCGGTCAGCACCCCCGATCTGAAAGGGAAGTCCCGCTCGATCAAGGGGTCACTCGCCTTCACGGCACGAAATTTTCTTTCGAACGCCAACAGCGGCGGCGCGTAACAGGACGACACGTGCCCGTTCGCCGCTCGCTCGGGGAGCTGCCGCCCGAGACGAACTCGGCGCGGAATCACATGAACCAGCGCCCGCCCAAGAACAGGCGCCAGCGACTGAAACTCAGGTCGTCAGTGAAGCTTCCGCCGGCTCCATTGGCGACCGTCACCACTTCCGAGAAGTTCTGATCATACCAGAACGTCAAGTTCACGCCGACGGTGTCGGTCGGGCGGTACTCCGCGAACGCCTTCACGTCGATCCGGCTTTCCGAAAACCCTCCCGTCGGATCGGTGATGCCCTGGTTGGTGAGGTTCGGGTAGGTGATGTCGGAAAAGCCAGCTTCGAGGGTCGTCAGCGCGCGACCGGCGATGAAGTAGTTGAAGTTGGCGTACCCTCGGTTTCGCTGAAAGAAGTTGCCGAGATAGCTGTTGTTGAAATCCCGGTCGAAGCCGACGGCCACCGCCGACAAGCCCACCGGAGCCGTTCCGGGCTGCAGCCGAGGCTGAGCCGTCAAAAACCATTTGAGCTCGGCGCGGCCGACCAGATCGTCGAAATCCGGTCCGTTGTCGTAAAGGGCCATCGCCCAACCCGCCATCGCCAAGATCCCGAAGCGATCGACGATGAGACCGTTGTAGCCGACGCGTGAACGAATGAGGTCACCGTCGCTCTGATTGGTGGCTTCGGTGTAGCGCACCATCCGGTAGTGCGCGTCGTAGATCAGCGCTGACTTGGGCAAGAAGCGCCAGCGCCCTCGACTTTCGAAACGATGATCGAGGTTGTTCAGCTCGACGAAGTCATCCCCATCGTTCTGGCTGTCGAAGAAAGTGGCGTTGATCCCGTAACCCAGGATGCGCCACTCGAAGAGCCCACCACCGGGTCGCCAGGTGAGGCCGGCTCCACCCGCGACATTCTGCCGGTCGAAGCTATTGAGGAAACCGGCCTCGTTGGAAGGTTCGACCGTGCGCCGGTAGGCGGCCATCGTGTCGAAACTCCACTTGCGCTCCGGAAAGAACACCGCGTCGGCGGTTGCACCGCCGGCAAAATGGCGCTGCTCCCGGAGAGTGTCCGTGTCAGCGCTGTCGAGCGCGAAGAACTCGTTGTAGGTCGCGTCGGCCCGGAGCTCGAAACGCAGCTTCGGCGGAGCGCCGGCTCCACCACCCGATTCGCCACGCCGTTGCTCACCCAGAGTCCTGAGACTGATGTAAGGGGTGATGCGAAGGCGCAGAGAAGGAATGACCGGCCCAAACGTCGCGTCGGCAGAACTGTCCGCCCGCTGGAAGTAGTTCGAGTCGTATCCGAACTCACCCGAGATGCCGGGATGGAACTCGAAATCGCCCGACCGAATACCGATGCCCTCTCCGACGGCGCGATCGGAAATCCACGGCTGCTGCCCTGTCGACTGGGCCCAGGCGGGACCGGTCGCGAGCATGGCGGCACAGATCACCGCTGCTTTCAAGCGAAGCCTCATGAATCGTCAGTCACCAACAGTATGCGATGCCGCGCCGCCTCAAAACGTGGGGCTGCTGAGCACCGGTGCCTGACTGATGATCGGGTCCGTCGGAATGGTGGCGGTATCGGTATCGGGGATGTTCGGATCGACCGTGAGAGTCACACGGGATTCACCCATGAACCCGGTCTCTTCGCCGATGCACTGGTTCGCCTCGGCGATGAGGTCCTCCGCTCGTTCGCGGATGGCGCTGACCACGGCGTACTCGTGACGAGCCCGCTCCTCGTTGCCGGCCTGCGCAGCAGCGCGAAGCCCCTCGACTCGGTCGATCACCGTGCGCTTGGCGACATCCATCTGGCTGAGCTTATCGTCCAGGCAGAGTGTCTTGATGACATCTCGCTCGTCGCGCGCTTCGCGGAGTTGGCGCCGAATGTTTTCCGCCCCTTGTTCCATCCGCTCCAGAGTCTTCTCGCTCGCCTCGAGCATCTGCGGCGGAGACAGCTCGGTCTGCTCCGCCACCGCGAACTGATCGCCCAGTGACGGCTCCGCCGCTTCGGGCTGTGCTTGCGCGACACCCAAACCGAGAAGCACACATGCTCCCAGCGCTACGAACCCGTGAGTGATGTTGATGTTCCGCATTGCGGAAGGCCTCCCTCGCCCGGAACTGAAACTCGATGCAGTATAGGAACCTGTGCCGCGAAGTGTCAAACGACACATTCGCCAGAAAGTTCCCTGAATTTCGGAGGCTTGCGCCCTACCCACGCCCACATGTCAACGAGGCGGCGCTCGCGAAGCGCTCGCCTTTCGCCCCCACTGGATTCGCGCCGCCGACCGGCCCCGTTGCGTAGGTGCCCCCGCGGGAGGAAGAACCTGTTCCAAGCGCGTACGTCCGGGCACCTCGGCCCGGGCGGGTGCACCATCCCGACACGTCGATGTTCTATTGTTTGACGAACGTGACGGGTACGTTCACGACGGCCATGCCCCCGTCAGGCGGGCTAAATTGCGAGGCGCGGGCGCGAGCCGTCACGCAGCTCACCACCGTCGCGGGGAGGTTCCCGCTCTGGTTCGCTACCACGCTGGACACCTCACCCCCAGGACCCACCTTGATGGTCAGGCGGATGGACCCCTGAATGTCCGGGTTTTCGTTCAGGGCACGCTGGTAACACCGCCGGAATCCGGCGCGCATCCCCGCAACCACTCGACTGGCGCCCGTGACGTTCCCTGCGGCGACCTGAGAAGTCGCCTGGACACTGCCCTTCGGACCCTCGACCTGCTTCGCCGTCCCGGTTCCCTCCCCAGTGCTCTTTCCGGTTCCTCCGATGCTCCCGAGCCCGCCGCCCTGGCCAGGACGGATCGCACCGCCGCCACTCCCCAACTTGAGCGAACCCCCGATGCCGACACCAGCACCACTGGCAGCTGCTGCATCGAGCGCGCCCGTCGGAACGTCGCCCCCTTTGAGGACGCCAGCCGTCGCAGGCCCGGAGGCGGAGAGAGCTCCCAGCGTCGCCATCGACAGTTGGTCGAGCTCCTGACTCAGCGCGGCAGCCTGCGCCTCGCTCATCTTGCCGCCGCCGCCGGTGTCGGCCTTCTTCGTGGTGGGTGCCTTCGCGGTCTTCGGCTGCTCCTGCTTCGTTTCCTCGGCCTTCGCCGTTTCGTCGACTTCCTCTTCGACCTTTTCTTCGACGGGTGGGGGTGGGGGCAGCTGCTCGAGGGCATCCACCAACCCCTCCATGTTCACCTTTTCGTCGACGATCGGGTCCAGCCAGTCCGAGTACATCGCGCCAATGCCGAGGAAGTGAACCAGGAATGCAAACGCCGCGATGATGGTCGTGCGCCAATCGATCGAACTCGTGCCCTGAGTGACGGCCACCGGCAACTGCGGTTTTGGCTGCACCGGCGGAGGAGCAACGAACTGAAAGAGAAAGGTCGTCTCTCCGATGGCGATCTTTCCGCGCGAGTCGTCGGTCAGGCGCACCTGAAAGGCTCCACCCGACATCTTTCGGGCCTGCCCCTTGAGAACGTCGAGATCGGAGATCCCCGTGGGGAGAGCCACGCGTCCGGACATCCCGTCGAGGAAGTTGAGCACGTAGTCGTTCCCGACGAGCTCGAACAACTTGAACGTGGACGGAAGGCTCTTCGTCGGAAGCACGAACATGCTTCGCTCGCTCGGACCCACCGTCACGTGAGAGCGCTGCTTGATGATGCGCTCTTCGATCACTCGACCACCTTGCACCAGGCCGATGCGCAACACCTTGGGACCTGTGGCCGCCACGGCGCGCATCACCGCGGTCATCTGGCCCGGTCGTCCCTGTCCCGACTGCTGGTAAGGCTGAGTCATTCCGATCCTTCGAGTCCGACCTCGCCACCCTGCGCCACTTCTGGCAGAGCGGGTGCCTCGGCCGGTCAGAAAACGACGCGAACGCCGTCTCCTGAGACGTCTCAGGGAGCGAGATTATCTAGTTGTGCGAGATCGATCCACCTGATGGCGAGAGAATCAACGCCCGGCTCTCGTGGGCGCATCCCCGTCCGCGGGCAGTCGGCCGTCGAGACGCTTCGAAAGCTCGTGAATGAGGTCACGGGCTCGATCTCGTCGCATCTCGGCACACTTTCGAGCGAGACCTCCCACGATTCCGCACCCTGCGGCCCCAACAAGGCCTGAAGCAACGCACAGTCCCCCGAGGAGTGCGGGCTGGCCCCCCTGGCCCTGCTTGAGACCGAGCGCGATCGTGAAAAGTCCAAGCGCCGTTGCTCCGAGCAACGCCACCCGGCCCACAGCTCGCGGAATCGTTCGTGCATCCGAAAGGGCGTAGGCAACTTCGGTCGTCAGCTCGTTGAGAGCAAGAACCGCTTCGGCGCGACTGGTGGCCTCGAACACCTCCCGCACCACTCGCGCCTCGAGACATTCGGACTCCTGCTGCTGGGCGTCGCTCCCTGGCGCAGGTTTCGACACCGGCAGCACCCCAGGAGACGCGTTGCGCACACGCCGCAGGAGTCCCTCCGGCGGCAAAGAGCTTCGGGCCCGTCGATAGCAGCGCCAGCAGACGTGGAAGCACCCGGCGACCAAGAGCGCGGTCAGGGTCAACAGGAGAGCGGAAAGAATGGGCATGGGTCCGAAAATGGGAGCTCACCGCCCCGCGGATGCCGCTCGAGCTCCGACGCTCATCGCAAGCGATGGTCGCTCGATCGGGCGCAGCCCACCGTCAGAAGGGCTTCTGATACAGCGCCTTCTCAATCCGATTGACGAACGGCTGCTTCAGTTCCGCCAGCGTGAGCTTCGGTTGGATCCGACTGACGTCGACGGCGGCAATGGGTTTCTGTACCCGGCCCACGATGGTCACCTCGCTGATGGTCACCACGCGACCCTTGTCCTGTGCCATGGCGCCCGTCGTCGAAAGCACGAGCACCGCAAGAACTCCGAACCCGATTGGTCGTCGCATCATTGTCCTCCTTGAGCTTGCCCCGCTTCGGCGGTTTGGGCCTCCAAGAGCGCCTTCTTCGTCTTGGCCCGCGTGATCAACTCGTCGGTGTCGTCAGGACCACCACGTACGCCGCGGGCCTTATATTCCTCGAAATGCTCAATCGCCTTGTCCGCCGCCTGCATCGGCGTGAGCCCCGGCACGTTCTGACTGAGTAGGAAGAGCAGACCCAAGTTGTAGTGGACCTGAGCGAGATTGGGATCCGCCTTCGCGACCCACTCCAGTTCGCGCCGAGCTTCCTCGGCCTTGTCGAGGAGCCGGTACGCGTCTCCGAGGTTCAAGTGCGCCAGGACGTTGTCGTTGTCGTAGCGGACTGCTGCCTCGAGATGGGGCACCGCATCTTTCGCGTTGCCGGCTTCGAGCATGTAGGTCGCCAGCTGCATGCGCGCTTGCACCAGGTCCGGGCGAAGCTCGATCGCCTTTTTCAACTCGTCGATCGCAGGCCCCGGGCGGTTCTGCTCTTTGTAGATCAGGCCACGCAGCAAGCGAGCTTCCGCGTTGTTTTTGTCCCGTGGAGGGTTCTCCGGTCCGTAGCCGTCGAGAATCCCGCGCAAAGCGTAGAGGGCGAGCTCCAGCCTTCGGCGGCGATAGTGGTCGCGCGCCAGGACGACCATCGCTGGACGATAGTCCGGGTTCTTCTTGAGAGCCTCCTGCGCCAATCGCTGCGCTTCCCCCGAATCGCCCTGAATCGAACGCACCTCGGCGAGGGCAGCCGTGAGCGCGGCACTGTCGGGTACTTTGCCCAGCTTCTCCCGGAGAAACTGCGCCGCCCGCTCCTCGTTGCCCTGGCGCGCCATCAGCACGCCGTAGGCCGCCGCCGCCGGTTCATAGGAGGGGACCACGTCGAGCGCCGCCTTGTAGGCCGCGATAGCGTTCCCGGGCGCCCCCATTCTCTCTTCGACCACTCCCAGCGAGTAGTTCGCTTGGTACGCGTTCGGATCGGCCTGCACAGCCGCCTGGAACTGCGCCTTGGCGCCAGCCAAGTCACCCACGGAAAACGCCGTCAGGCCGGCCTGGTACGCCTGCTTGGCAGTTGCCGACATCTCGGGGCGCTGCTCGCCTGCCACATTCGACGCCGGCGGAATGTCCTCCGTGGCAAATTGCTGCCCCTGCTCGTCCGCAATTGGAACCGCCGGCGCCCCTGGCGGACCCGTTTCCGGCGCTCCCGGCGGCGCTTCCGCGCCGGACTTCTGGCACGCCAAGAGCAGAGGAAACGCCAGAGTCCAGGCAAACCGAGTGGCGGGGTGACGCATCGTACTCATCGAACCATCACCGGAAGGGGCGCAGGGAGTCCATCGGGCTCGGGGGCCGTGACGACACCGGGGCGCATGCGTTGGAACATACCCGGGGTGTACCCCAGATCAGGGACGCTTGCCGTGTACGTCGACATCTTGCCTTCACCGACGACGTCCGTAAGGAACGCCAGACGACGAATCGCCCTGGTGACCGCAGGGTTCGAGAGGTTGTAGCGCCGCGCGAGCATGACCGCTGTCGCATACCGATCCACGACAATCTGGTCGGCACTGTCGAGCTCCTGATCCCGCTTGGTGCGCCACGCCGTCTGCACCTGCAAGCGAATTTCGTCGGCCTTGTCCTGAAGCTCGACGTTGTCGCTTTCTTCTGCAGTGCGGAGCCCCCTTTCCTGCGCGGCGGTGAACATCTTCAGAGCCGGAGGTCGGGTGTTGTAGAGACCGGTGCGGAGCGAGTCATAGACAGAGCCCTGGCGCGCGATCGCCACCGTCGCCCATTCCTGCGAGAGGTACGCATCCACGACGTGCTGCAGCTTGTCGTACCACTGCTTCGCGTCCTTGGCGTCCTTGGTGTACTCGTTGATCACCTCGACCACCGTGCCTTTGTAGCGGTGGTGCCCCGTCTCGTAGTCGAACTTGGCTTTCAGCTCCGCGTCGAGAAGGGCGTATTCGCTCTCGGCGGCCATGCTGGCTTCGGGAGTCCCGAGAGCCGAGCTCTTTCCACCCTTTCGGGGGGCGAGTCGAGCGTAGCGTTCGAAAGCGTCGATGGTGCGCTTTCGCCATTTGGGCGCGTCGTTCGATCCGGCAGCCCCGTACATCTTCGCCGCCTGGTAGGCGGCGCGAACGACGTATTTCGCCGCGGCATCCCGGTTCCGATTGCGCATGTAGTACTGCTCCATCGACCCCTGCGCCGCGTAGCGGGCCTGGCGATTGGCGCCCTTGTCAGGGCTCCTCTCGTCCCAGTTCTGCAGGGGCGCGCTCGCGATGATGAAGTCGGCCTCGGCCAGCTCCTCGTCGGACGCACCGAGCTCTCCGTACCGTCGCCGCGCACGCTGCATCCCGGTGGTGTCGTCCAAGCTCGCGTAGAGCGTCAGCGCCTGCTTCGCTGCCTCTCGGCGGTCCTCCTTCTTGAAGTGGGTGTTCGCACTGATCTGGTCGAAGGTCTCGGCAGCCTTCGGGTAGTCGAAAAACAGGACGTACGCGCCAGCCAACGCTTGATAGGCGTTCTGTAAGAAACCAACGCGCTCTTCGTATTTCTGCGGGTTCGGCGGAATGCCAGCTTTCTTGTCGCCGTTCTTGAGCTGCTGAAGCGTCTTTTCGTCGCCGTAGCGCTCGATGAACAGCTCGTACATTTCGATGGCCTTGTCGTACTCGCCCACCTGCTTGTACGCATAAGCGCCGTTCATCGCCGCTTCCGGCGCCTCGTCCCGATCCGGCGCTGCGTCGAGAGCCACCTTGTAGGCGGCCGCGGCCTTGCGCCACGTCTTGTCGCGCTCCGGGCCCTCGGGCATTTTTTCTGCCTTTTCGTAGAGTTCCCGAGCCTCGAGGTACGCGACCCCCTGCTTGACGGGCTTACGAATCGACTCCTCGGCGACCCGAGTCTCCTCGTCGTAGGCGCAGCTCTTTCCTTCGACCAGGCGGCGACTCTCGGCAGCGTCGCCCTCGAAGTTGCTCATGCTGATGAGCTTCTCCCAAGCCTTGTAGCCCCACTCGTCCTTGCCGCAGTGCTCGTCCATGATGGGAGTCAAGCGGCGACGCGCCTCGTCGAACTGACCGTAGACGAAAAAATAATCCGCGGATTGGAAAGAGTAGAGAAGACCGTTCTTCTCCGGGTCTTCCGCGAGAGGAATGCGCGCGTTGTACTCGTCTCGCGCACAAATGGCCTGCTCGATCGCCGACGGGATCTCTTCGCGAACGACCTTGCGGTCTTGCCCTTCGCCCGAGAAGGTGACCTCGGTCTTGCGCTCGATGCCCGAAGCGCCCTGGGTCTCCTCGAACTTCCGATACTCGGATTCGAGCACCTTCTGACTCAGCTCGACCACGTAGTAGGCCGCTGGCTGCTTGTACTTGTCGTCCTCGTTCGAGTCACGCACCGCAGCAGCCGCTTCGCGCGCCGCCTTCACCTCGGCACGCGAGGGCTCGAGTCCGATCGGCACCTTGAGCACGGCCGACCAAAATCGCGCGTCCGCCAGCCAAAATCGGCTCTCGTACGCGTCGACTGCGTTCGGGTCCTGCTCGATGAACGCGGCCCAACCTTGGGCGGCCAAGTCGTACTCACCGATCGCCTTTTTCAGCAGGCGAGTTTGCTCCTCCGGATCACTCAGCTGGATTGCTCGATCCTTGTAAGCGCGGGCGTAGTTGGTGTGATCCGCGGCGGCACGGCGCAGCCCAACCCGCACGAGCTCCTCGGCCTGTGCGAGCGCTTCTGGATCGTCGCGGTTGGCGTCCGTCCACGGCGTCGCACCGACGTAGGAAGATAGCTTGGTCCGAGCGTTGAGGGCCTTTTCCGCGTACTCGGTGCGGGTCGGCGACCCCTCGGGCGCCAGGCGAGCGAGTTGGTCGTAGAGCTCGGCAACCTTGTTCACGATCGCCGGGGCATCACGGTCGAGGGGGAACCTATCGACAGTCAGCTCCAGGGTCCTGATCGCGTTTCGGTTCTGCGTGATCTCGACGAACTCCTGCGCGAGAGCCTTGTAGATCTCGACAGTCCACTTCTTGTCCTGGGGGATCAGCGCGGGATCCTGGACGCGCTCGATGGCAATCGCCATCTTGTCCTCGGCCACGAGAGGGTCACTCTCCAAGTCGAGGACGTCGTTTCGCGGGATGTACGGCGCGTCCGCCGGAGGTCCGTCGAAGTCCACGTAGGTGAGAGAACCGGCGATGTATGTGAAGGCCTCCGAGCGGAAATCAGCGCCCGGATCACCGGTCTTCTCCTCCTGCTCGTCGGCGTAGTGCAGGAGCTTCACGAACCAATCGACCGCGGTTCGATAGCGCTGCTGCTTGAAGTAAGTCCACGCCTGCTTGTACATCGCCACCCCGTACAGCGGAGGCTGCTTGTATTCGAGGGAGTGGTCGTAGGCGCTCACGGCGCGGTTCAGGTTGTAGGGGCCGCCGCTCAGATCGACCTGATCGAAGTGGTAGTTTCCTAGTTGCCACCAAACCTCGGCCAGGTAGCGCGGCTCGGCCCCCGGCTTTACTTCCTGCGGGAGCGGCTCACACCCCTCGTAGGGGTCGACGTAGCTGAGCTCCTCTTCCTTGACCCCGATCTGATTGCGATTGGCCCGCCCCTCACCGAGTTGATCCAGCGGAATGGGGTTCTTGTTGTACCACTCGTTCCAGAACGCATCGTCGTGGTCCTGAGGAAGCGGCTCGAGGGCGATCTTCGCGGGGTCGTCGGGATCAGACTCGACCCGGTATCGATTCCCGCAAACGAGCGCCCGCCAAGCTTGTTGCCCCTCCTCGATGCGCGCCGCGTCGGTCAGGGAGTGCCCAAGGTAGTAGTGAACCGCCGCCAGCTCCTCGTAGTCCGGATACATCCGGATGATCTTCCGATAGAGATCGATCGCAGGTTCGAGGCCCGCGGTCAGATCGGCGTCGAAGTCGGACCGCGCCCGCTCTTCGTACAGAGCGGCCAAGCGGAACATGGCGTCGGGGGTCGCCTGGGGGTCCGAATTCGGGCCGCTGTATTTGGCGATGAACGCTTCCAAACGCCGAATCGCTTCATTGCGAGCGTCGTGGAGCCCCTTGCGCTCGAGCTCGATCTCCCGGTCGATCGAAGAGAGCACCCGGCGCCTGCGTTCTTCGTAGTGGTGGCGAACGATGGTCGTGAGCGTTCCCTTGAAGTCATTCGCTCCCTCCCCGTATTCCTTCGCCTCCTTTTGAAGGATCTGGAGGGCGTGCAGCTGTTCTGGCGTGGGCGGAGGCAGCGCCGCGGCGACCGCCGTTTGAACGAGCGCTCCCGAGGAGGCGCACGAAAGTGCGTAGGCAGTTGCATCGGCTGCGGGTGACGTGGCGACCGGGCTTTCCGCCGCCGACGTGACACTCAGATCTTCCGTCTGAGCCGCGACAGCGACCGGCAGGAGGCACAAGACCCCGGCGATTCCGACGGCCCTCACGGGAGGGCCTCCGCATCGTCGATCACTTCTCGAAGCTCGTCGTTCAAAAATCGCTCCTCGCGGGCTCGCTCGCGCTGGAGCTCACGCACTCGGCTTTGCTGTTCTTCTCGAAGCTCCCAGGCATGTTGCACGATTCCCACGTCTGCTCGCATCACCACGCTCTTCAATCGATCGCGGACCAGCCGGAAGTTCTGCATTGCGACCTCACCCACCAAAACCCGCGCAGTTTGGTCGAGTTCGTCCAAGCGGTGCGCGTAGGCCTCGATGGCCTGGGCTTCCTGGTCCACCACCTTCTCGACGTCCGTGCCGCGATGGGCCGCATCGGACTCCAACGCATTGCGCGACGCAGTCAGCTGATTGGTTACTCGATCGGCCCGAGCGAGCAACGGCTGAATGCTCCGTGCGTACTCCACGGCGCTGCTGTCATCGCCCCCAGCGGCCACCAGAGCGACCTCACGTGAGAACAACTCGCGAAAGCGCTCCCGAACCTGGTCGTCTTCGACGAAGCGTTCGTCACCGAACCCGGCTTGGGCGCGACCGATCTCGATGGAGTCTCGTAACGCCGAAATGCGGGCCCGGTACTTTTCGAGGTCCGCTTCGTTGGCGGCGATTTCCTGTCGAAAACGCTCGAGAGACGACTGACTCACCTGATACTTGTCGGCGTCGACCAGCACGCGCCGAAGTCCGTTCACCATGGCTTGCAGGTAGTCCGCGTGAAGGGAGAGGCGCTGCAGCTTCTGGGAGACGCCGTTCCACGCTTTTTCGGAGGACGCTTCGCGAAGCTGAAAGTCAGCCGGAGTGGCAGGTAGCTGAGCCATGCGGCGCATGAGTTTGCGCCGTTCGGCCCGAATGGCGCGGAGCTCCCCCGACACGCTTCCCGCCTCGTCGTCGAGCCCGAGGGCGAGAGTGCGACGGGCGAGCGCCACTTGGTTCAAGAGCCCGAGGGCCTTCTCCAGCTCACGCCGAATCGAGGGAAAAACTTTGGCACGAGCCGGTGAGTTCAGGACCCCTCGAAGCTGCGCCACCAATTGGCGAGAGCTGCGCACCATCTTCCGCGACCGGGAGACGTCATCCACGATCGCGAAGACCCGCTCGGACTCGGCCTCCTCGCGCGCCCATTCGATGGCCAGCGGAGGCAAATCACCCGTTCCCTCGATCTCCCCTGCCGTGAGGCGGTCGTAGTAGACGGTGGGGTCCGAATGGGCGCTCAAGAATTCGGCCACCTGCTTGTGCAGCGGGTCGTAGGTTGCGCGTGCTTGCTCGTAGCCGAGCAAGGCCTTCTCGAATTGACCCGACCGCAACAACAGGTCCGCGTGCAGGAGGGAAGCGTCAGCGGCGTCGATACGCCCCGGATCGAGGACGCTCAGGACTTCCAGCGCTCGTTGCCCGCGCTCGTAATCGCCGAGACGCACGTAGGACCAGGCGAGTTCGTAGAGAGCGTTGGAAAACTCCGGCGACGAGCGGCGCACGTTCGTGTAGGCCCGCGCCGCTTCCAGATAGTTGCCAGACTCGTACAGAAGTCGCCCGACAGCCATCCACGACAGGTCGGTGACATGTCGGTCTTCGCTGGTTTTGCCGGGCATTTCTGCCGCACGACGAAAGGTCGCCAGCGCAACCGAGTAGTCCGGTTGCTTCTTCCCCTGTTCGTCGGCTGGAGCAGCGGCGACCGCCTGCTTCGTTTGTACGACTCCCAGCAGGTACGTGGCGCGCTGGGCGTACTCCGAACCAGCCGGGACGGCATTCGCGGCAGCTTCGGCCTGCGCTAGATCACCCTGGGCGAACAGCGCCTTGGCGCGCGCATATTGAATCGAGCCCGACGCGTCCGCCACGCCGAGGCGATTCACGCGCTCGATCACGTCAGGCAACTCGTCGAGCCGTCGAGTCCTGAGCGCTACGTCGACGAGGCGGCTGGCCGCCCTACCGGCGAAGGTCGCGTACTGGGGCTCCGAAGCTCGATCGGTCACGACGCGGTAGTATCGACGCGCCGAATACAGCTGGCCGGACTCGAAATAGGCCTCCGCCAGAAGGAAAGTCGCGTCCGCCGCGGTGGCCTGCGAGGCTTTTCCCTGCCGATGAAGCTCGACCACCTTGTTCAGAACGTCGATCGCTTGGTCGTAGGCCTTGGTTCGGAAGAACAGCTCCCCCGCAGCGACCATCTTTTCGGGCTCGTAACGTTTGTCGCGACCCGTGACCTGACGCACCTTTCCCGCTTGCGCTTCGACTGCGGTGATTGACTCGGTTGCCCGCTCGGTGGCGTCGTCGGATGACAGCGCCCACACGCTGGGTGACGCCAGGAACAACGCCGCACCCAGCATCCAGCGGGCCCGGAGCGGCCGCAGGGGGGACGCCGGGAGCGCGGTTCTGAAGCAGCCGCGACCTCTCCGCGGCATCACTCGCCCCCGCCGACCGACGTCCCACCGGAGCCCGAAACGGAACCGCCTCCGACGTTGATCGCCCCGCCGACGCCTCCCTGGTCTCGCGTCGGGGCTGGCTGCGAAGGAGCCTCGCCGATGGCCCGAATGTTTTCCACGTAGCGAATCGCCGGGCGCTCCTCGAGGGGCGTCGTCGCACCGCCGGATTCGTATCCGACGGCCGTGAGGGCGATCGTCTTGCCGTCGGTCACTGTGAACGAGTGATCGGAGCGCACTTCGAAGTTGTACCCACGCAGATAGGAAAACACGCCGTAGCCGTGGCCGCGTAGCTTGATCAGCACCTGGAGGGTGTGGTCACCCGCCGGGATCGAGCCGTTGAAGATTGGAATGCGCTCCTGCTCAGAAAGTGCGCCGGTTTCGTCCTGCTTCTTGTACTGGACCGCCCCGTCCAGAACGAAGACCGCCTCGGTCATCCGGAAAGCCGTGCTCATCTCGTTGACGAACTCAATCTCGGCTCGCGCGCCCCCCACTCCACCGGAAAGAATCGTGTCACTGAGCAGGCTGAGCCGGGTGTGACTCCGTCGAATTTGCTCTTTGAGCTCATCGACGCGCTGCTCCAGATCTCGAAGACGAACCCGATAGGTCGCCCCGTCCATCGAAGCCTCCGCGGCGGGTTGCTCCTGCGCGGCGCCGGGTGCGGACCCTGGCGCCTCGCCACTCGCTGCTGGAGCAGACGCGGACGCTCCCCCCCCCGCAGTGGGCTGCGCGCCGGGGGCACTGTCGGACCCCTCACCTTCACCGGCCGGCTGCGCTGCCTCGGTCTCCTGCTCAGTTGGAGTGGGCGCCGCGCTCGTCGGTTTCTTTTCGCCTGCAACGGCGGCAGGCGTCTTGGCCGCGTCGCTGGGCGCATCGGTCGACGCGGCTCCCTCCTGTGCGTGCGCAATCGACGCAGTCCAGAACGCGACTGCAAATCCAACCAGCTGAAGCGACTTCATCCTACGACTCATGGACCCTCTCCGGACTCCGATGGCCCGCTTGGGGCACAAGGAAAAGAGCGCGGACCCCGAGCTCGACGAGCGAGGAACTCCCCCACGTCGACCCGCCAATTTCCGCAAGCTGGGATGATCGTTCGGCAATCCTCAGAAGCCAAGACGTTTCGCCCCAGAAAAATGCCGACGCCCCGCGCGCGGCCTTCCTCGGAGGCCGCCGTTCCATCGTCAGAGCAATGGAAGCAGGATCAGGCCGTTGCTCCGACCCGTCCCGTTTCTCGCGGGCCGGCTAACCGGTCGGCACGGAGTCAGTCGCGCAACCAGGACCCAAGTCGGCCGCCCGGCCTGTCATCCTGGCTGGTTCCTCCAACCGGTCGGCCCTGCGACCGATGTTCCTCTGGATTCCAATTCGAGCGCATTCCTGATGAAAAATCGGCCCCGAGGCCGCTGTTCAATCAAGGCGCGATCTCGCACGAATATCGCGCCTTTGCGCCCTTGCGCCCGGGCACCTGGGGCGACTAGGTTGGCGTCACCCTCGCCGTCCGAGATCGATGCTCGTGCTGGGACGTCTGACTGACATCCTCCTACCTTGCAGCCCCGAGCCCCGGCCCGGACGAGGGACCTCTGTGCCCTGCGCCCGCCACCCGTGGCATCCGAAAGGGGCCCAACCATGACGGAGGCCCACGCGGAGACGAGCGACGAGATGCTCATGGTGCGATACCAGCGAGGTGACCGCGAAGCATTCGCGGAATTGCTGCGTCGGTACGAGCGACCCATCTTCAACTTTTCGCTCCGGCACCTGCGCCAGGCCCAGCTTGCCGAGGACGTTACCCAGGACACGTTCTTGCGGATCGTCCAGCGCGCTACCGAGTTCAAGCACGAGTCGCGCTTCTCGACCTGGCTCTACACGATCGCGCGCAATCTTTGCGTGGACCAGCTGCGCAAACAAAAGCATCGCCGCCACCCGTCGCTCGAACAGGGTGGTGACCAAGACGGACGTGCGCTCGAGGAACGGATTGCCGACTCACGACCAGGAGCGAGCACGGAACGCGGCGCAGTCGCGGGTGAGATACGAGAGATCGTCGTGTCCGCTCTGGACGAGCTCCCCGACGACCAACGTGAGGTGTTCCTGCTGCGTCAGGTCGGTAACATCCCGTTCAAAGATATCGCAATCATCACAGGCGTTGGTGAGAACACGGTGAAGAGTCGGATGCGCTACGCCTTGGAACGACTCCAACGAGCGCTCTCCGATTTCGAAGAATATGCGCGGGCACTCCGATGACCGCGAAAGAAACCGAGGCAATGGACTGCGAGAGGTTCGACAAGATTTCGCTCGACCTCCTCTACGAGGAGCTCGACGAGCTCACTGCAGCGGCGGCGCGCCGCCACCTGCACCACTGCACGCGCTGCCAAGGCATTTTTTCCCGGATGAACGCCACGCGTGAGGTCGGTATCGTACCCCTGATCGAGCCACCGGCGGGTCTGTCCGCCCGCATTCTCGAGGCCGAACGTCACGCTCACAAAGCCCTGTCGCCTCGAGCGAGGATCGGTCGAACCATCTCCGTCCTCGCGGGCTACGCCATGCGTCCGCAGTTGGCTATGGCGGCCCTCTTGCTGCTCATGGTCGGTTCGAGTCTTGTATTTTTGCGAGTGCGACCGGGAGAGCGAGATCAGATTCGAGTCACCGAAGGTGGCCGTCGCGAGTTAGAGGCCGAACCGTTAGCGCGAGAATCCGTACCCCGAGCGGTCGTTCCTCATGATGAGCAAGACGAGTTCGCTGCGGCGGCGGACAGCTCCTCGGAGCGTTCCAAGAAAGCGTCTGCCCGATCCGAAGACGAGGAGGGTGAACTCGACGCTTCCGGGTCGTCCCAGGCGAAGTTTGCAAAAGCGATGGAGTCGTACGAGGCCGGGCGCTACGCAGAGGCCGAGGCGGCATTCGCCAAAATCGCAGCGAGCGGTGGACCGAGCGCAGGACGGGCCGCCCTCCACGAGGCGCATGCTGCGCGCAACGGGTCGGGGTGCCAGCGCGCCGCCTCCCTCTACGACGCAGTGGGGGTCCGTTACGCGCGTACTCGGGTGGCCAGCGAGGCGTCGTGGCATGCGGCTGCCTGCTACCAGGCCCTCGGTCAGACCGAACGCGCTGCGGCCCACTACCAGAACCTCCTGAGCGACGCGACGTATTCGGCACGAGCTCGCGAAGCTCTGGCGGCACTCGAACCCGACAAGCAGTCGGAGGTGGCGACTCGGGTCGAGAGTGTGGCCGTCGCAAGCGCCAAGAAGAAAGCTCCCGCCCAGGCGAGCGCAACACCGGCCGCCAAGCCGAGCCCCCAGACCTCTGCGGGAGTGACGGCTCCGTCCGAGCCGGCATCCCCGAAAGCGACCGCGCCCGTGCGGGCCGCCCCCGCACCCGCAGACACGGACACCCCCAAATAGAATGGAAGACGAGCGACGGGCCTTCCGTCAGTTCGGCGCGTCACGAACGTAGGCGATCGTTGCTACGAGCTCCACGAGGCGCGCTCGCTCGTCAGCCGTCAGTCCGACGAAGCGAATCCCCATGCCCGGATTGATCGTTGGCGCGAGCAGGCGCGCCGGGTTCACCCACTGGACCTCCCCGTCGACCACGAGCGGGTCGCCGAAGCCCGGCGGACGGAAGCTCAGGGTGACGCGCGTCCCCAGAGGCAAAGGCTCCCGCGAAGCGACGAACACCCCGAGCGCCGAGAGGTTGGCGATGCTCGCGTAGAGGAAGGTCTCCTCGGCCTCGCAGTCCACGGCCCACTGAACTGGAACTCGGTCCGAATCCCGCCGGCCTGGGGCCAAAGACTCGCTCGCATCGCGTCCGCCGCGGCCCATCTTTCCCGGATACCGCCACTCGGGTTCGCTGTCACTCGTCCCCATTCCCCGTCCCCGAGGCAGCCCCGCTCCCTTGGGAACCGCCCTCCCTCGTGAAGCGCTCCGCTCCTTTCGGGGAAAAGGCTGCGCGGCGTTGCTTCGAGGCCCCCCGCGAGGCATGAAGGGGCGCCCGTCGCGACGGACCGGCGGTTCGCCCAGGGAGCCGAAAGGCCCCCTCCCCGACTCGGGCAGCGAGCGTCTGCCGCAGAATCGATTGTCGGAGCCTCGTCGCCCCCTTCGAGCCGCCGGAGTTTTTGCAGAGGCGCTCTCGAGTCTGGACACTAGAACATGCGTTTCGGAACCGTTGCCCTCGTCGGGCGCACCAACGTCGGCAAGTCGACGTTGCTCAATTCAGCGCTGGGTGAACCCCTCGCCATTACCTCGCCGCTTCCGCAGACCACCAGGGACGCCCTCCTGGGCGTCGCTCAATACGGAGACGCGCAAATCGCCTTCCTGGACACGCCAGGCATCCATCGACCGCGCACCGAGCTCGGACGCCGGATGAACACGGCCGCCTACGAGTCGGCCCGCGCAGCGGACGCGACCCTGATGATGACCGACGTGTGGAGGAAGCCCCCCCGGGAGGACCGCACGCTCGGTGGTTCGACGAGCACGCTCGAAAGTCCTTGGATCCGCCCCGGGGATCGCGAGCTGCTCGAGTCCCTGGAGGATTTCGCTCCTGGGCCGCGAGTCCTGGTGATCAACAAGGTGGATCTGGTGCGCGACAAGAAGCAGCTCCTGCCCATGATCCAGGCGTATTCGAACGCGGCACGCTTCGAGGCAATCGTTCCGACCAGCGTGCTCAAGCACCAAGGCGTTTCGGTCGTCCTCGACCAGCTCGTACCGCTTCTGGCCGAAGGCCCTCCGGGATACGACGAAGACACCCTGACGAATCGCCCGGTCTTGTTTTTCGTTCGCGAGTACGTGCGGGAAGCGGTTCTTCGGAGCTGCGAGCGCGAGGTTCCGCACGCAGTCGCCGTCTCCGTCGACCGCGCCGAAGAATCGGGCACGCTGCTTTCACTGTCCGCCACCATCCACGTGGAGAAGGTCGGGCAGCGCAAAATCATCGTGGGTAAAGGCGGGCAGCAGATCAAGGCGATCGGGATCGCCGCACGAGAGCGCATCGAGGCACTCGTCGACAAGCAGGTGCACCTCGAGCTCTTCGTCCGGGTGACCCCATCGTGGAAAGACATGCCACGCCAGCTGGCCGAGCTCGGCTACGACGACCCGGCGAGGGGGAGCGCCGACGCCGGGGGATCCGGCGCGACAGCTGACTTCCGCTCCGAAGATCACCCGAAGAATCGGTCATGACACCCCTCGTCGCCATCGTCGGCCGACCAAACGTCGGCAAGAGCACCCTGTTCAATCGCCTGGCGGGCAAGAAGCTCGCCATCGTGCACGACGCCCCGGGCGTGACGCGCGATCGTCACTACGCCGACACGCACCTGCACGGTCGCGATCTCGTCGTCATCGACACGGGAGGGTTCGATCCCACCACGGACGATCCCATGGGCCAGGGCATCGCGCGCCACGTCCAAGCTGCGATCGAGGAAGCAGACGTGGTCGTCTGCGTGCTGGACGGCAGCGCTCCCCCCACGGGCCCCGATCGGGACGCGGTCGAGTTGCTCCGCAGGAGCGGAAAGCCTGTCGTGTACGCCGCCAACAAGGTCGACTCGGAAGCGAAAGCACTCGAGACCGGCGAGCTCTATTCGCTGGGAATCGACGAGCTGGTCGGAATCTCGGCGCTCCACGGCCGCAACACGGCCCAGCTCGAGGCCCGCATCGTGGATCTCCTGCCCCCCGTCGAACCGACCGAGGGCGACGAGGGCGACGACGAGGAGATCATCCGGATCGCCTTGGTGGGGCGCCCGAACGCGGGCAAGTCGTCCCTCTTCAATCGCTTGACGGGCTCCGAGCGTTCCCTGGTCGACAATCGGCCGGGCACGACGCGCGATCCCATCGACTCGAAGATCGAGTTCGAGGGAAACACCTACCTCGTCGTCGACACGGCGGGCATCCGCCGCAAGGCGAAGGTGAGTCGGGGCGTGGAGGAGCAAAGCGTCCTGCGTTCCATCCGCGCCGTGACCCGCGCTCGTGTGGTCGTGCTGATGTGCGATGTGACGGAGGGGATCGCCGAGCAAGACATGCGCCTGCTCGGTCTGTGCGCGGAACGCGGTCGAGCCATCGTCGTCGGCCTGAACAAGGCCGATCTGATCTCGAATCGTGAACTCGAAGGTGCCATCGAACGGGCCAAAACCGAGCTCAGCTTCGCGCGATGGGCGCCGGTGCTCGGCGTGTCCGCTCAAAGCGGCAAAGGCGTGGCTCGCCTGATGCGACACGTCGATCGCGCAGGCCACGAGATGGCTCACCGCGTTGGCACCTCCGAGTTGAATCGGTTCTTCGAGAAGGTGATCAGCAAGCGTCCCCCACCCACCAAGGGCGGCCGCGCTCCGCGCATCTACTACATCACTCAGACCAACGTGAACCCTCCGACCTTCGTGGCGATGTGCAGCTCACCCGACCACGTGGCGGAGAGCTATCGCCGCTTCGTCGCGAACCAGATCCGCAAAGAGTTCGGCTTCGAGGGCGTGCCCCTCCGCGTCTACTACCGCAAACGAGGCCGCAAGGACGACTGAGAAGCGCGGAGCCGTCTCGGGAGGCCACCTCCGCGTCCTTCGACGCACCTCCCTGCGTGCTGCTCGGCAGCGTCACACCGAGCAGGCGCGCGACTCAGGATTCCACCGGCACGGTCTCGGCCGACTGAAACAAGTACTCGGCGAGACGGCTGAGTCGCTCGGGCTGATGCACGTCGACGGAGAACGCCGGGAGACGAACCTGAATGGGGATCGCTCCGGCACCCCGATCCGGGTCGAGTCCGCGAAGCGCCCGGTGATCGCGCGTACCGAGCTCGGACTCCTCGCGTGCCGCGCGCAGTACTCGCGCCGCGCCATCTTCTTCGAGAGTCACGCCCCGTTCGTCGAGATAGTTCGCCACAGACTCGAGATCGGGGAGCTTTCCCCCGGACGGGTGGATGCGGTTGACGACGAAGGCTCCTGTATGGAGCCCTCGCTTCTTCATGTGCTGATCGAAAGCGTCCGCTTCCGCGAGCGTCGACGGTGCCGGCGAGCTCACGAGCACATAGCCGAAGGTCGGGCTCTTCATCCGCTCGGAAACCCGCTGGGCCCTTTCCTGGAATCCGCCGAACAGCACGTTCATCGACGAGATCAGCTCTGCCATTTGCTCGAGCAGGTCGCCCCCAGTGATTCGCCCGATCGTGCGAAGGAGGGCGCCCACACTCTTGGCGACGAGGTTCAGGCTGAACCGACCCGACACCTGAATCGCTTGCACGAATCCTCGTAGAGCAGGGCTGTCGATCACCTCCACCATGCGGTCGGGTGCCTCGAAGAAATCGAGAGCGTGATGCATCGGAGGCGTATCGAGCACGATGGTGTCGTAGGCGGGGTCACGTTCCACCATAAGCACCTTCTCCATCGCCATGTACGACTGCGTGCCAGCTAGGTTCGTAGAAATGTACCGGTACAGACGGTTCTGCAGGATCTGATCGCGCACCTCGGACGTGGGCGCGTGGCGCTCGACCAGCTCGTCGAACGTTTGCTTGGTATCCAGCATCAAGACGGTCAAGGAACCATTCAGTTCGACCCCGCGCGCCTGAAGCCAATCTTTGGAGATTTCGACCCGCTCGGTCGGCATGGTCTCGAGCCCGAGGCTGCCGGCGAGGCGCCGAGCGGGATCGATCGTGAGACACAGGGTTCTGCGCCCCCGCTTGGCAGCCGCCAGGGCGAGCGCTGCTGCGACGGTGGTCTTGCCAACACCGCCGGATCCGACGCACACGAGCACCCGATGGCGCTCGAGCAGTGGGGCCAGGCCTCGTTCCTCGGACATCGAGCTCGGTTCGACGGTTCTCACGACGTAGGGTGGTATCCGGCAGCCCATTTGTTGAGGCCAGCCGGACGAAAGATCCGTGCAGTCGTACTAGCATACAGCCGATGCCAGGCTTCATCGACCTTCATTGCCACTGGATCGAGGGCATCGACGACGGGGCACGCAGCAAGGAGGAAGGCCTCGAGATGTTGCGTCGCCTCGGGGCGCTCGGGTTCGAGCATGTGGTCGGAACACCCCACATGCGGCCCGCCCTGTTCGACAACTCGGCGGGCGACATTCGAGCTGCCTATCGCGGCATGGAGGAGGCCCTAGCGGACGCGACCGATCTTCCCACCGTGAGTCTCAGCAGCGAGCACTACTTCGATGAATCCGTCTACGAGCGCATCCTTTCGGGGAACGCCCTGCCCTATCCGGGAGGGCGGGCGATCTTGCTCGAGTTCTACGACATGCACTTCGCCGACGCGATCGAGCGACGACTATTCGAGCTGCAACGCCGCGGCATCCTCCCGGTGCTCGCCCATCCGGAGCGCTACCGGGTCTTCTGGAAAGCGCCCGAACGCCTGGAGCGCCTCGTGGCCTTGGGCTCAGTCGCGCTCCTCGATGCGGCAGCCCTCGTCGGAAAGTACGGCCGTCGAGCCCGCCACTGCGCGGAGAGCCTGCTCGAGCGCGGCCTTTACCATGCGGCCTGCAGCGACGCCCATCGCCCAGCCGACCTCGACGAGCTGGAGAAGGCGTTCGACTGGCTCGAGCAAAGATACGACCGCGACGAGGTCGAGTTCCTCTTCGACGAGGGTCCGCGAAAAATCCTGGCAGGAGAGCGTCCCGAGTGAACCCATCGTGCGGGCCCTCTGAAGAGCAGAAGTTGGCCCAAGATGGGGCGAGCGCCCTAGTCTGCGCACATCATGCAGAAGAGCCTCAAGCTGCCGCTCTTGTCCCTGCTGGGCGCGAGTGCCGCCGTCACCCTGCTTTCGTCGGCAGACGTCCGCGCCCGGGTCACCGCGGATTCGGGCTACTCGAAAGGGCAGACTTTCAGCGCCGCGCTCCGCTTCGTGCGTGTCGACAACGGCTACGAGGTGATCGAGACCGATCGAGAAACCGGCTATGTGCTCTTCAAGTACCCAACGCCCGGTACGGACGAATCCTCTCCGGGAAGCATCGAGGTTATCGAAGTCGACGATAGCGTGAAGGTGGTGGTCCAGCTGCCGAAGATGCCCGAGTACCACGAGCGGGTCCTGACGAGCGGTCTGCTCCGAAAACTGAAGAGTGAGTACGGACAACCGCCGCGCCGCTCCAAGCCTGACACGAAGCCCCCCGAAGAGGACAAACCCCCGTCCGAGGGGAAGCCCGACGACCCCCGGGGGGGCAAGGGCTCCAACGCGACCGCTGGTTGACTCGGGCGCGTGAACGCCATCGCACCCTGCGCGGCGGCGGAATCCAGGCTGGTCACGGTTCGAAAGGCACGTTAGACCTGAATTCGCGATGCCCGAGGCGCCCACGTCAGCCCGGCCCGCCGTCGTACCGGAAACGATCGGCCGCTACGAGTTCCAACGGGAAATCGGACGCGGCGCCATGGGTCAAGTGCTCCTCGCTCGCGACCCGATTCTCGATCGCGAGGTAGCCATCAAGTTCCTCCGCACGGACTTGAAGCTCGACAAGGAAGAACGACAGACGCTGCTCCGGCGGATGCGCCAGGAAGCGCGCGCCTCGGCGCGATTGTCTCATCCGAACATCGTCACCCTGTTCGACATGGGCGAAGATGCCGCGCTCGGCGTCTATTTGGTGTTCGAGCACGCCGAAGGCATCACGCTGAAGGACCGACTCAGCCGGGGTCCGATGGCTCCCGAGGCGGCCGCCCGCTTGGCGCTCGAGCTGGGAGACGCCCTCACGACCGCGCATCGAGCCGGCGTCCTCCATCGGGACATCAAACCCGAGAACGTCATCGTGACGACGACGGGCGCAAAAATCGCGGACTTTGGCATCGCCCGGGTGCCCAACTCGACCCTCACGAAAGCCGGCGGTGGGCTTCTGGGAACACCGGCCTACAGTTCACCGGAAGCGATCACGAACGGAGCCCACTCGGGGGCAGGAGACCAGTTTTCCCTGGCAGCGACCCTTTACGAAGCCTTGGCTGGGCAGCGCGCCTTTCCGGGTGACGATGCGGTCGGAGTCGCCACGAGAATCCAGACAGACGACGTGGCCCCCATCGCGCGCAGCCTCGGGCTCCCAACGGAAGTCGACGCCGTCTTGCTTCGCGGTCTGGCCAAGGATCCGAGCAAGCGTTTTTCGAGCTGCGCGGAGTTCGGCCTCGCTCTCGCCGATTCCCTCGGGGGCGACCGACCGTCGCGCGCACCGCAGCTGACGATCCCGGACGCGCGTCACCAGTTGATCCACGCCTCCGCAGGTGCGTCTCGACCAACCCGCATCGCCCTCGGTGGGCTGCTCGTGGGAGCGGTCGTGACTCTCATCGCAACCCGGGTCGGCCAGGAACTCTCGGAGACTCGCACGGCCGCCCGCCAATCGCGTGGCTACACGCAGCGGGAGGCGTGGTTGACCACGCCCTCAGACGCGACGCAGCGCGATTCGAAAAAGCAGCCCACCGCGTTTCCACCTGGGAGAAAGCGGAACCCCCGGCTTCCGTCAGGACGAACGCCGGGTGGAGCCGACGCCCCGACTCGAGCCCCCCTGGTGCCGACGCCGGACGGCACGAGCCCCCTGAACGAGCCAAATCCTCAGCCATGAACGCTTGGGTCGCTCTCGGGGTCGTGACCCTCGCCCTGGTCAGTTGGGCTCCTCGCGCGAGCACCAAGGATCGGACCTCCACAGGCGTGCGGAACGCAGAGGCACGAACCGCTGCGCCTCACCTGGCGGGGCAGCCCCTCCAGGCGGTGGTGCGCACGGTGCCCGGCCCGCCCATGGTGCGAATCCCTCGCTCCAAGATCCAGCTCGGCTCGACGGAAGACGAAGTGGTCGAAGCCGCCTATCGGTGCAACCGCGACGCCGGCGCTCAGGCCTGTGATCTGGCCATGTTCGAAGACGAGCTCGCCGGTCCGGAGCTCGATGTGCCCTCGTTCTGGATGGACCGGCGCGAAGTGAGCGTCGCGGAATACCGGCGCTGCTCCAGGAGCGGACGGTGCGAGCCGCTCTCGTTCGGGCGTGGTGGGGAGCGCTTCGACCAGCCCGATCTCCCCGCCACGTTCGTCAGCTTCCATCAGGCTCGCGCCTACTGCTCCTTTCGCGGAGCGCGCCTGCCGACCGAAGTCGAATTCGAGAGGGCTGCTCGTGGGCCCCGACGACGTGCCTTTCCGTGGGGTGGACGCTTCCACTCGGACGCAGCGAACCACGGTCGTTGGGGGGTCACCGAAACGGACGCACGCGATGGTTTCGAGGAAGCCGCGCCGGTGGAGAGTTTTGCGCGGGGAGCTACTCCCGAGGGAGTCCTGAACCTGGCCGGCAACGTGGCAGAGTGGACGACATCCTATTACGGCCCCTACGGCAGCGACAAGAAGACCACCCATCGGGTGGTCCGGGGGGGACACTACCGCTTGCCTCCAGCTTGGCTCAGAGGCGCGGCTAGACTACACGAACCCGCGACCACGCAAGCGGCCACCCTGGGCTTTCGCTGCGTTCGCCCCGATCCTCGCCCCAGTCGATGAGGCGCCCCCGCCCATGTTGGAACTTCCGATTCATCCGGCGACCCGAATCATTCTGGTCGGTCCCCACTACCCCGAGAACTTCGGTGCCTGCGCCCGCGCCGCCAAAACGATGGGATTTACGCGGCTCGGCATCGTCAGTCCCAGCCGTCTCGCGGTACCCAGCCATCCGATGGCTCGCAAGATGGCCGTAAAATCCCTCGACGTGCTCGATGCGACCGAGATCTACGACAACGTCGACGAGGCGATCGTCGGACTCGATGTGGTCGTGGCCACCAGCGCACGCCGAGGTCTTTCCGGTGTGCTCACCCCGTCTCAACTCGCGCCGCAGCTGGTGGAGAAGGGTGCGAGCGGCGCCAAAATCGGCATCCTGTTTGGCAACGAGAAGAGCGGTCTGAGCAACGAAGAGATGAGCCGGGCCGACTTCCTCATGCGGGTGCCCATCGCAGCAGATCAGCCATCGCTCAACTTGGCGCAGGCCGTACAAGTGGTCGTCTATCAGCTCTTTGCCACAGCCCTGGATGCGCGGGAGAAGTGAGGGTCGGACGACAAATGCGGCTCGTCCCCCGGACGGGACACCTGGCGCAAGCAGCGTTGCTCCTCGGCTGGCTCGCAGTCCTCGCGCCGGGGTGCTCCCCCTCCCCAACGGAATACCAGCTTCAGTACGCTTGGGCTTCGAACGTCTACGGACGCGGGGAGTACTTGGCGGCCTATCGGGCGTGGCGTCGCGCCGAGGAACTCGCCGAGACGGATCGGGACCGGATCGAAGCGCGCTACCGCGCCGCCAAGAGTCTCGAGCGAGGAGGAGAGAAGGAGCAGGCCCGGGACGAACTCCTGGCGCTGGCCGAGCAGTGGCCTCGCTCGGAACGCGCCGCCCGCTCTCTCGCGGACGCTGCCGAGCTTTCCCTCGAGTTGGGGCAAGAGGCGCGGGCGATCGAGCTCTACGAGCGAGTCTTCCGAGACTACCAGAGCTCGGGCCTCTTGCCGCAGGGCGCCATGCGGCTTCTCGAGCTCGTCGCTCCCACGCCCGAGGCGCGGGTCGCGCGCATCGACAGCATGCTGAAGCAAGAGCTCGCGGAAGAAGTCGATGAGGCCCTGCGCTTCGATCGTGCGGAGACACTGGAGGCGCTCGGACGCGATGACGAAGCGCTTTCGGCCTTCGACGATCTGGCGCGCCGCTATCCGTATCCGTACGGAGGCTACTGGGACGACGCGCTCATGCGTGCGGCGACCATCGACCTACGCCGAGGAAATGCGGAGGGGGCCCTGCGGCGTCTCCACGCCGTCGTGGCCGAGCAGGAGACCTCCTACGTGAGCGGAAGCTACGAACGACCGAACTTCGCGAACGCCCAGTACCGAATCGCGGAGATCTTGCGTGACGACCTAGGTGACGTCACGGGCGCTCGCGAGGCTTTCCGCGCCGTTTTCGAGAACCACGATACGAGCTTGCTTCGCGACGACGCGCTCTGGCAGGAGGCGCTCATCTCTCCCGGACCGAGCGCCTGTGACCCGCTGGGTCTGCTGGTCGCGGAGCTCCCTTCCTCGCGCTACGTCGCCTGCGCGCCGCTCCTGTGCCCGAAGCTCGAACGGGCCGTACGAAAGGTCACGGACGGCGAATGTCGAAACTACATCCGCCGGGAGCTTTCATCGGAACCTGGGACCTCCGACTGAACACCTCGGGTGGGGGCCGCGCGCGCTGCACGCGACCCCCGACGATTCAGCGAGCAGATCAGTCTTCGAGGAACTCGGTGTCGAGCTCGTCTTCCTCTTCGACGTCGTCTTCGTCTTCGTCCTCGTCCTCGTCCTCGTCCTCGTCTTCCTTGGTGTCGAACTTCAGCTCGATCCCCACCTCACCGAGCTGGGTCTCCAGGATCTCGAAGAGTTCGTCGACGTCATCGCCGCTCCACTCGTCGATGACGTCGGTCAGGAACTCGAACAGATCGCCGTGATCGAGACGTCGCTCGATTTCCTCGACCTGATCTTCCGAGAATGCTTCGAGAATGTCCTCTCGCAGCGACTCGGTATCGTCTTCCTCGATCGACTCTTGGGCAGAAACGCGAATCTGTCGGACCGCACGTTTGTCGAGATAGATTTCCATCGGAATCTCTCAGCCGATCACCAGCCCGCACGCGTCGGTCTGGCGCCTTCCATTTCTCAGAATGCTCACGCCCGTGGCAGCTCGTCAGGGACGCTTCGCTCCGCCTTTAAACGAAGGCTTGCAGCGACGTCAAGGCCGCTCGACACTCAGCGGTACCGAAGCTCTGCCCGTGAGTGCTCCCCAGCCGGAATCGGTCCCTCCCCCGGGCCCCGAGCAGGCCCCCTGCCAACCAACGTTTTGAGAAACCACCTCCCCGTCTCGACACGCCCCACCGCCCAACGCACCCAAGGGTGGCTCCGGGCCGCAGTGAAGACAAAAATCGCGACGGTCCTGCTTCTGGTCTCGCCTGACGCGCTGGCGCAGGCGCACCTCGGTCCCTCGCCGACCGGGTTCGATCATTTTCAGTACGGTGGGGCCCTCACCGCGGAGACGGTCCCCTCCACCGGGACGATCTGCCCGGACAACGCGGAGGCCCCGTGCATCCTGAAGGGAGGGGGCGGGATGGTCATCCGAGCCGGCTATCGGTCTCGGTTCCCGTGGTACCTCGGGGGCGCCTACGAGTTCTCGCGTCACGACGCGTCCAACCTGCTCGTCCTGCCGATCCTGCAACAGCTCCGCGCGGAGGGACGCTTCTACTGGGATCGAGGACAACGCCTCATGCCCTATGTCGAGGCGGCGCTCGGTGGGGCCCTGTATGGTAGCGAATGGGGAGCCGAAACGGGGGGCCTCGTCGGGGCCCTCGGTCTCGGAATCGAGTTCCAGCTGACCCCAGAGCTCCTCGTGGGCGGCGCAGCCGTGTATCGACCGCTTTTGCTGCGCTCCTGGACGGACAGTGCCGGCCAGCGCCGCGCCGACAACATCGCGGGCTTCGGGCTCGCCAGTTTGGCCTCCATCGAACTCGTGGTGGAGCTGCGGACTCCCGTGCCGCGCTGGTAGGACCCCGCACACGGAAAGCACACTTTGCAGCACATCAGAACCCCGTAGTCGCTCCGTGTCCGTGGGGCACCAGCGCACTGCACCACCATGCGAGCTAGGGCGCTTCCCCCGAGGTCTCCGCGCCCGCACTGAGTGGGTTCGGAAGCGCACATCCTGGGTCTCCCCGGAGCCCGCGAAGATGGCACAGACCAAACGGAAGAGGCCGTGGCGGTCCGGGGTTGACTCGCGGCGCCCCGCACGCTCCCCTGTGGCTGTGGAGTGCAACCGTTGCGGGAGAGGCAACCCCGGACACCTCCGGTACTGCCTGGACTGCGGCAACGAGCTGCGGGCGGTAGCGAGCCGCAGCACGAGGCCTCCTGCGCCGTCGTTCGAGTTCTCACAACCACCTGCGGCGGCTCCCGAGCCCTGCCCGGATTGCGGCACGGAGAACCCCGACGACGCCAGTTTCTGCTGCGAGTGCGGGCGCGGGCTCACGCCACCCTCAGTGGCGCAACGAGCGGGAATCAGAGCCATGGGCGGCGGCACCCTCGTGGAACGCCGTGCAGATTTCGAGCGAGCTACCGAAGGACTGCTGGGCACCGGCGCCGCACGAGCGGATCGGCGAGCCCCGACTCTAGAGCCGAC
This sequence comes from Polyangiaceae bacterium, assembly GCA_050289625.1. GTDB lineage: Bacteria > Myxococcota_A > Polyangia > Polyangiales > Polyangiaceae > NIC37A-2. The sequence goes on from JBNKGC010000038.1 coordinate 31,278, forward strand.
GCCGACGGGGTCGCTCGAGGCTCGAGCTCCCATGATGGCCTCACGAAGCCCGTCCGAGGTCAGGCGCTGCGACCGCTGCGATGCGGAAAACTATCCCCCTGCGCGATTTTGCCAGCTCTGCGGGAACCCACTCGACGTGGGCTCGGGTCCGCGGCCCTTGACGTGTCTGGGGGAGCCTTCGAGCGCCACCCGGGGCGACAGCCTGCCGGATGCCTCTCTCGTGGTGATCGCCCAGGACGGGACTCCTGGGCGGCACTACCCTTTGACGGGCAGAACGACGCAAATCGGGCGTGGAAACGGCGATATCGACCTGTCGCGGGACCCCTACGTGTGCCCCAACCATGCCCGGATCACCTACCGAGACGACCGGTTTTTCATCGAGGACCTCGGGTCGGTCAACGGAATCTACATCCGGCTGGGGTCGTCGGCAGTGCGCCTTCGACACGGGGATTTGCTGTTGATGGGCCTTGCGGTGATAAGGTTCGAGATCGTGGAAGAATTGGAAAAGACTCGGGGGCCCCAAATGCGCGGATCGACCCGCGTGTTCGGAACCCCGGCACACCCGCGACATGCTCGTCTCCTTCTCCGAACGGTGGAAGACATGACGCGTGACATCTTCTACGTTTCGAGAACGGAAACGGTCGTCGGCAGAGAGGCCGGTGATATCGTCTTCACAGACGACCCATTCATGAGCCGGCGTCATGCCGCCATTCGACGCAACACCACCACCAACGAATTTACCCTGAGAGACCTTGGCTCCTCGAACGGCACTTTCATCGCCCTCCGCGGCGAACACCCCCTGTCCCGAGGCGACCATCTGCGCCTCGGGCAACACCTGTTTCGTCTAGATGTCAACGGCGGCGGACGAAGGTGAGATGAGCGCCGGAGCGCGTTCACAGCCAGTTCGGGTGCGCATCTTTGGGCGCACCGACGTGGGACAGATCCGTGAACACAACGAAGACAACTTCGTCGTGGCGAATCTGACCACCGGAACCCGAGGGTTGATGGCGGAAAACCGAGTGCAGGAGATCGGAGAAAAGGGAACCCTGCTCGGCGTTTGCGACGGCATGGGCGGAGCCGCCGCAGGCGAAGTCGCGAGCCAGCTCGCGGTCGATTTGATTTACGAACGCCTGGCGGCTGGCGGCGAACCAGCCGACGGCGACGAGTTCGCGCGCCGACTCGTCAAGGCAGTGGAAGAAGCCGGCGCACGGATTTTCAACGAAGCGCGCGCCGATCGGAGTCGGCGCGGCATGGGCACGACCGCTACCGTAGCCGCGCTCCTCGATTCCCGGCTGTTCGTCGCACAGGTCGGTGACAGTCGTGCCTACGTGCTGCGTGAGGGCCAGCTCGTTCAGGTCAGCCGTGACCAGTCTCTGGTCAATCAGCTCATCGAAGCGGGCCAACTGACGGAGGAGGAGGCCGAAACCTTCGAGCACAACAACATCATCCTCCAAGCGCTCGGAACCTCGGAGACCGTGCAGGTCGACCTCACCTACGTGGATCTGAGGAAGGGAGACACCCTTCTGCTCTGCTCCGACGGCTTGAGCGGAATGATTCGGGCCGACGAAATCCGCGAGGTCCTCTACGAGGTCGACGATCCTCTGGACGCGTGCCGCCAGCTGACCGAGCGAGCGAACGCTGCCGGCGGTCACGACAACATCACCGTCATCGTCGCCCGCTTCGACGAAGGCCTCGACGAGCCGACCGCCGACGATTCGCTCGGCTATCAAAAGTACGCGATTCGGGAATCCATCCCCGTCGAGAGCGGCGAGCGCGTGAGCACCCTTCCAGGACGGGCCCCCGAACCAAGCGAAGAGGCAGCACGGGAAACGCGCAAACTTCGCGTGTCTCACACCATGGTGGGAACGAGCCCGCTTGCGGGGACGCACAGCGACGCCCCACCAGCGCCTCGCACCGCGGGTGATCCAGCGGGCACGATGGAGGAGCCCGTTGAGCTCCCCACGACGGGTCTGTCGCCCTCGGCCTGGAGAGCACTGGCCTTCGCAGCCGTACTGGCGGTGACGTTCCTCGGCTTTCTACTCTTCCGCTGACCCACTCCGCCGACCCACGATGCGCGAAGCGCTCAGGCGCCTCTTTTGGCTGATCCCCGTGCTCGGGCTCGGCTCCGCCGGACTGTTCTGGCTCCTGAGCGCTTGCCTCGTAAAACCGGATGCCGGGCGAGCCCCGCTGTTCTTCAACCCCCATCCGACGGGCGTTGCCGAACATGCGCAGGCCCTGGTGGATCGAATCGCCAGCAGAGGCGATCCGACCGCGGCCGCGGAGCTCGCCCGCCTCGGTGGGGCCGCCCTGCCGGTCGTGCTGCCCCGATTCGACCGGCTCTCTCCATCCGAGCGTAGCCGCGTCGCCTTGGCGCTGGGCCCCGTCGCGCGTCGCATGGGGGTCACCCACGATCCGGGGGCCCTCGACGATCCAGTCCGCAGCGTGGTGTTTTGGACGCGATTTTGGCAGGCGCGCGAACTGGATTTCCGCCCCACCGTGGCTGCGCGACTCGTCCGCCGCCTGGCGCAGCGGGAGCTTTCACTTCGCCGAGCCGATCTCCTGCAGCTCGACACTTACTCCCTACCCGAACTCGTCGGTAGCATCGGGGCCATTCGTGATGCTTCCGACGTCGCCCGAGCTCGCAGACTGCTCGACGTCGTGAGCCACGTCACGGAAAGGAACTTTCGTGTTCCAGAAGGCGCCACTCGAGAGCAGGCCCGTACCGCCGCGACCGCTTGCCGTCGGTTTTGGGACGAAAACCGAGCGTCCATGTCCGAGGTCACGGGTCTCCGTCGGCTCACGGGCACCCTCACGCAAACCCGCTACGCCCACTGGGCGACGCGGGCCCTCCGCGAAATCACCGGTCTGGATTCCAGCGAGCTCGGAGCCGAGCTTGCCGCACGCTCCCGCGTGACCGGACTGCTGCTGGCCTGCGGGCTGTTCGGCGGACTTTCGTTGGGAGCGCTCGGCGCCGCCGCCGCAGGCGGCGTACTCGTGACGAGAACGGCACGGCGAGCGCCGAATCAAGAAATGGATCCGGAAGGTGGGGTTTCCGGATCCCCATCGGAACCTCCTCCCGGCAACGAGCGAGCGCAGTCGAACTCGGGGACTCGTCTCGTGCGCCACCGGGTGCTCACCGCGCTCGCGACCTGCCTGGCAGTCCCCGGCATGCTCCTTTGGACTGGTCGGGGTTCCTTGCTTCTGGCCAGCGCGCTGTGCGCTCTGATGGGTGCCATTCCGGCCCTTCACCTCTTCTCGCGCGAGCTCGAAGCAAGGCTCGACTGGAGAACGAAGCATGTCCTCCGTCGACGGCGGTTTCGTGGACGGGTGGGCTCGCTTGCAAGCTGGCTCGCACCCGCACTGCCCACGTGGGCTCCTCTGGCCCTCGCCGAAATGGCAACCGTCGTCTTCGCACTCGAGTGGGCCTGGGGGCTCTCCGGAGTCGGGCCTCCGACCCTCGATGCCCTTCGGGCTGGTGACCTGCCGTGGCTCATGGCGGTGTGCCTTTCACTGGGCACCGCCACGGCCGTCACGCAGGTGCTCGCGGACGCACTGATCGGGACACCGCGCTGGAATCGGGGTGAAGCATGATGTCCGCCCTCGCATCGACTTCAATCGCAATCGCCTGTGCCGTCGTCGTCACCGTGCTCCTCGGCTGGTTCCTCGGGCGCCTGAGCAGTCAATTCATCGCGACGACTTCCATTTTGTCCCGCCTCACTGAGGCGCGTGGCGCCGTCCCGACGGTCATCCTGACTCCCCTCTTGGCTCGGGCTCTGCCACTGCCTGCCCCTTGGGCGATCGGGCTCGTCGTGGGGGCATACCAGGGCATCGCGGTCGCTCGTTGGATTCGCAGTCGGAGCGGACAATGGGTTCCTTCCTTGGTTGGGGGGATCGCGCTCGGGCGCTCACGGGCAGCCCTAGCCGCCCGGCGCGCGGCCCGGCGTGGCGCGGTCTGGGTAACCGTCGCCCTCTGCACCGTTCACGTGGTACTGCTCGAAGCGGTCCTCTCGCTCGTGGCTCTGGTTCCGGGTGCCTCGCATTCCATCGGAGGTTTGCTGGTGAACGGCGGCTCTGGTGCAGCGATGGCTTTCGCGGGGCTCTTCGTGTCGTTCGTGGCGATCGATTGGGCCGCGGGAAAGCTCCTGGGCGCCGCCGGCTGACAATCCGCCTGGCGCGCGTTTGCAAGGAACCGAAGGCGGTGTAAACCCGCCTCCATGCCCCTGCCTCAGATCACCGAGCAGAACTTCGAACTCGAGATCCTTCGCAGCGACATCCCCGTCCTGGTGGAGTTCGGCGCCGAGTGGTGCGGCCCCTGCAAGACGGTGTTGCCGGAGCTCGAGGCCCTCTCCCACGAACTGCAAGGCAAAGCCAAAATCGTTCAGGTGGACGTGGACAAGGCGCCCTTGCTCGCCCAGCAAATGGGGGTGCAGTCGGTACCGACGTTCGTGCTCTTCCACCAAGGGCGACCCATCGACGGGCGTCAGGGAGCCCTGCGCAAGAGCGAACTACGGGCGATGCTCGACCCCGTGCTGCCGCGCCCTGCCGGCGCCCTCAAACCCGAAGAGGTGGCCCAGCTTCTCCTCCAGCGGCAGATCGCCCTGGTCGACGTCCGGCCCAAGGAGGTGTTCGACCACGCCCACATCGAAGGTGCGGTCAACATCCCTCTCGCCGAGGTCTCGACGCGCCTCGCGGAGCTGCAAATGCTTCCCGCTGTACCGGTGCTTTACTGCCGCACCGGCAAGGACACGCAAGAGCTCGCGGCCGAGCTAGCAGGCCAGGGCATGCCCGTGTCTTTTCTCGAAGGAGGCGTCCTGGGTTGGGAGTCGATCGGTCAGTCTCTGATTCGCCCCTGAGAGCGCCTCCTCGGTTGCGGAGGCCAGCACGAGCACCCTCACCCGCGGCGACGCAGGAGCTCTTCGCTCGCGGCGACGGCTGCGTTCAGGACTTGGCGAAGCGGAACGCCGGTCTCGCGTGACAAGCGCACGCATGCATCGAACTCCGGTTTTGCCTTTTGCGGCGGCTCACCGCTCACCTTCACGGGCACGTCACCGAACTCCGTCCGGACGAGCTGAATGGATCGCGGTAGCTCGACTCGAGTGACGAGGGATTGCCTCACTCCGATGCTGCTCGTCTCCCGAAGCACAAAATCGGCAAATCGGCCGGCGTCGGCGACGGGCGCGAGCACCGACAGGACCAGCCCCGGACGCCCCTTTTTCATCGTGCAGGGGAGCGCCCAGGCGTCGAGAGCGCCCTCCTCCAAGAGTCGCGAGATGACGTGAGCGATCACTTCCCCCGTCATGTCGTCGACGTTCGCTTCGAGCACGGCGTGGGTTGGTGCGGGCAGCGCAACCTGGGCGCTCGGTTCGCCCAGCACGGCTCGAAGCACGTTGGGGCGATCGGCCAAGCCTCGGGTCCCCGCGCCCCAGCCGATGCGGGAGGGAACCAAGGGCGGCCATGCCGCATATTGTTCGGCAACCGTAGCCACGATGGCCGCCCCGGTGGGAGTCACCAGCTCCGCTTCGATCCTCGCGTCGTACGTGGGAGCCCCACGCAGGCATGCGACGGTCGCGGGTGCCGGCAGCGGGAGCACTCCGTGTCGACAGTCGACCAGCCCCCGCCCGAGGGGTAGCGGCGAGGCAACGACGCGCGCGTCGAGGTGCACGAAGCAGGCGGCCGCACCGACGATGTCGACGATGGCATCAACGGCGCCTACTTCGTGGAAATGCACTTCGTCGAGGCCAATGCGGTGTACCTCACACTCCGCTTCGGCCAGGCGCAGGAAGATGCGCTGGGCGAGTTCCCGTGTCGCGACCGCGAGGGGCGCTCGGTCGATCAAGGCGCGGATGTCGGCGTAGGAACGCTCGGGGTGTTCACCCTCCCATGTGACGCGCGCGTGACTGCATCCAACCGCCCCCATGTAGCCCTGCTCGAGCTCGACTCGAACTTCACCCAGATCGAGAGCACGGACCGCGTCCTCGACCACGGAAAACGGAACCCCGAGGTCGACGAGCGCGGCGATCGTCATGTCCCCGGCAATACCGCTGAAAGCATCGAGAAAGAGCACCTGGCCGGCGACAGCTCGGGCGGCGAGGTCCTCGCGGCGCAAGCTCATCTTTGGATCGGCGACGAACCCCCGATGTACGGGGACTCCGTGGCCGTGGGAATGCCCACCATGGGAGTGGCCCCCGGAGCCCGCTTCGCTCACCGGCTGCCCCCGAGACGCTCTCGGACGGACAGGAGTCGCGCGATGGCCATGGCGGCCCCGAACCCATTGTCGATGTTCACGACGGTCACACCGGCGGCGCACCCGCTCAGCATGCCAAACAGCGCGGCGAACCCCTCGAGCGAAGCGCCGTACCCGACCGACGTCGGGACGGCCACGATCGGTGAGCCCAAGAGGCCGCCGACGACGCTCGGCAACGCCCCTTCCATGCCTGCTACGACGATCACCGCGGGTGCCTCCGAAAGCCGCTCGAGTTCGCCGAAAAGGCGGTGGATCCCCGCCACGCCCACGTCGAAGACACGCGTGTGGGGGATGCCGAACATGCGCAGTGTTTCTGCGGCCTCCTCCGCAACCGGCTGGTCGCTGGTACCCGCCGTGACGATGGCGACGGGTGCTCCCTCCTGCATCTGGACGCGCTTCACCTCGAAGCTGAGCGTCCGAGCCACAGGGTGGTGGACCAGCTGGGGAACCCCCTCGCGGACCCCGTGGGCCGTGTCGGGATCCACCCGGGTCACGAGGACGTTTTGGCCGGCTTCGATCAGCCGCCCGACGATGCTCTGGATCTGTTCGACGCTCTTGCCACTGCCGAGCACCACCTCGGGCAGGCCTTGCCGGAGTTCTCGATGGTGATCGATCCGCGCAAAGCCCAAATCCGAGTAGGGCATTTTCGTCAACTCCCGGACCGCCCCCGCAACGTCCGTGTCGCCCGTTTTCACCCGCTCCAGCAGTTCGCGGACTCGCTCGGCGTCCATCGCCAGGGATGTAGTCGACGCCGGGCGGGTCGTCGAGCCCCGCGCCCGTCTTCCCAGCTGGGTTCGACCGTGCTGTGCTCGGCACGTGCCCGCGCCCATCGCGCCTCTCGTCGGCCTCTTGATTGGGGCGAGCTTCCACTGGAACGGAAGCCGCCAACTCGCGCGCGCCGCGCCGGGGACCGCGGTCGAAGCCCGGGGTCTCTTGCTGGCGGCGGCCTACGCACTGCTGATCTATGCCCCCATTTGCGGATACTTCCTGGCATTCGCTCCGGACTGGACGTTCGTCTACACAGTCGAGACCGAGCGCCTCAACCGGGCACTCATCGTGCTTGCTCTGCTCGGCAGCGCCGCCAGCGTTCCGCTTGGGTTCCACTTGGCCCGCCGCTTCATGCGACGAAATACCCCCGGAGCCATCGCCCGTGTGCTCGTCCCCGCCTGCGCGCTCATCCTGATCTTCTTCGCATTCGCCATGCGACGCCTCGGTGTCGCGGGAACCTACGCCCAGTACCACGGCAACTTCGGGGTCCAGCCACTTTCCGGTTCGCCCCTCGGCTACGCACTGCTCTGGATGGGCGCGATACTCGCGGGCGTCACGCTGTGGACGGCCAAGCAGTACCGAAAGCTCGGCCAGTGATTCCCCCGAGCCCACCTGGCAAGCGTCGGTGCCCTGGAGGATCGCGCTCCAGGGTCCCCCCTCGCCTGCGCGCGTGCTACGAGCTCCGCCATGGGGAAGTCCAAGAAGGAAAGCAGCGACGAACTCCTTGCGCTCGCCCGCACGGTGGTCGAGCGAGCTCGTGCGGGAGCGGAAGTCGCCGAGGTTACAGTGGGCTCGAGCTGGGATCTCAGTGCGCGTGTGCGGCTGGGGCAGCCCGAGCTCGTCGAGGAAGCCGGACAGCGCGGCCTCTCACTTCGCGTGATCAAGAACGGCCGTCTCGCGATGACGTCCACCAGCGATCTGACCGAAGCGGGCTTGGCTCGATGTGTAGCGGATGCCCTCGAGCTCGCTGACCTGAGCGAGGTGGATCCGAACGTGGGCCCTGCCGATCCGAGTCTGCTTTCGCATCCTCCCTTCCCCGATCTCGATCTGTTCGACGAGAGCGTCGACGCCATCGACGCAGATGCCGCCATCGAACGCGCGCGGCGCTGCGAACGATACGCCCTGGATTTCGACAGCCGCATCCGACTCAGCGAGGGCGCGACGTTCTCGCGCACATCGTCCACCCGAGCGATGGTCCTCTCCGGGGGATTCGAGGGAACCCTCACTGGCTCGTACGCCGCCTTGTCGGTGGCCCCGGTCGTCGAAGACTCCGGAGGGAAGAAGCGTCGCGGGTCCTACTGGACCGCACATCGCCACTTGAGCACGCTCGAGAGCGAGCAGGCCGTGGGAGAAGAGGCCGCCCGGCGCACCCTGGCCAAGCTCGGCGCCAAGAAGGTCGACACTTGCGAGGCCCCGGTCATCTTCGACGCGGACGCTGCCCGGTCCATCATCGGAACGTTCGCGGGATGCATCGTTGGCGGAGCCCTCTGGCGCAAATCAAGCTACCTCCTCGGACGCCTGGGGACGGCCGTCGCCAGCCCGGTCGTCACTTTGGTGGACGACCCCCTGATTCCGCGGGGGCCGGGATCCCGACCCTTCGACGGTGAGGGGCTTCCGAGCCGAAAGAACATCGTCGTCCAGGCGGGCCAGTTGGAAAGCTATCTCCTCGACTGCTACGCGGCGCGCAAGCTCGACTCCCAACCGACCGGAAGCGCGTCGCGCGGAGGAGGATCCATCGGTGCCAGCACTACGAATTTCGTGATGCAGGCCGGCGATCGAAAGCGAGACGAAATCATCGCCGAAAGCGCGCGAGGCCTCCTGGTGACCGAAATGATGGGCTTCGGATTCAACGCCATCACCGGGGACTTCTCCCGAGGTGCCGCTGGGTACTGGATCGAAGACGGAAAGCTCGCTTTCCCGGTCAGTGAGGTCACCATTTCAGCGAACCTCGACGCCATGCTCCAAGGGATCGACGCGGTCGCCGACGATCTCGACAGCACCGGTCAGCGCGTAGCGCGCACCCAACCGCCGGCCCGCCTCGCCGATCCCCGTCAGCCCGAGCCGGAACGAACTCTCGCGCGCGATCACGAACAGCCAGCGCAGCCGCGACAGGTCGGTGACGAG
>JBNKGC010000039.1:0-39745 GCA_050289625.1 Polyangiaceae bacterium
GACCCAGCCGAGCACATGGCACTAGGACGAGCTCTCGCCCCACTGCGCGACGAAGGAGTGCTCATCATCGGAAGCGGGATGAGCTACCACGACCTTCGCGGGTTCATGTCGCAGCGGGGCCGCAATGTCTCCGAGCGGTTTGACGCCTGGTTGCAGCGGGCCGCAACGGCGCCGCCCGAAGAGCGCGCTCAGCTGCTCGAGGCATGGTCGCGTGCGCCGTCAGCACGCGAAGCCCACCCCCGCGAAGAGCATCTCCTGCCGTTAATGGTGGCAGCTGGTGCTGCGGAAGGCGATGTGGGGCGAGTCGCCTTCAGCGGGCTGTTCGCGAACGCCTGCATTTCCGCGGTTCACTACGGCTAATGCCGCGAAACTTCGGGCCAACGGCACCCAACTACTTGCCGAAACTCCGGACCTTCTTGACCAACCCCTCGACGACCTCTGGCTCGTCGGCAAGATCGGGGTTGGGCGGCATCCCCGGGTCCTTACCCACGGCGGCACCTCCTTTGACGATGATCTCGCGAATGTGTTCGTCGGTCACGGACGTCTGCCACTTCGCGTCCGTGTAGTTGCGCGGTTTGACCGCGAGGGCCTTCGCCCCGGGACCATCTCCCTTCCCGTCCGCTCCATGACAAGTCACGCAGCGCTGAGCGAAGATCTCTTCAGCGCTTCCCCCGGTGGTCTCCGTCTTCGGTTGCTCCTCGACGACGACCACCTCCTGAGGCTTCGTCTCTTTCGGTTCTTCCTTACCGCAGCCGAAAAGAACCTGCGTCATGCCGCATACGACGACGACCATCCATTGCTTGCTCATCCTCACCTCGCCTGTGGGAGCCCCTTCGCAGGGTCAACGGCAACGCTGGGCCGGCGGAAAAGTGGGCTCCTGGCGCCGTTTCGCCCCGCACCCACCGTCGTAAAAAACGGCGACGGGCAGTCCAGCCAAGCTGCTGCTGCGCCAGCGCCAGCTCGACACCGCCCCCTCGCCGAGAGAATGAAGGGGCGACGTCGCACCGACGTCCACCACCGCCGCGAGCCTCGTTCGGAATCGAGCGGGCTTCGATCAATTCGTCAAAGCGGTCGACCGGCCGCCCTGGCGGACTGAGACCGCCCCGCAGGGCGACCTCCAAAGGGAGAACGACCGACACCGAGGCAACGGACACGGCCCTCCAGAAGCTTCGAGAAAAGCTGCTCCTCTGGTCGGCCGCACGCCTGAAGGGCTACCGAGAGCATCGGCAGGTTTCGCGTCTGGCTCCGTGTGGTGGCGACGCGAACCGCGCTCGACGTCGCGAGGAGCCGAGGTGTTCGAGCCAGGCGCGAAGTTTGGAGGGTCTCACGCCCGATCCAGAAGCCGTTACCTCCGCGAAGAGCACAGTCGAGAAAGCCCGGATCACAAGCGGCAATCGAGCAGGACGCTGACGCGCACCCCTTCGATCCCATGAGGAACCGCTGGACATCTCGTTCGACAACCCCCGACGCCCCGTCGCCATCGGAGCTGCGCGCACCCCCGGACAGGGCGAGAGCCAGCGCGAGGAACGAAACGGAGGGAACAGGAGCGAGAGTGCGGCGACGGTCGGTCCAAAAGGACGTGAAATCCTGGAAAACGGGAAGCGCCGGCTCCGGTGGAGGCGGCAGTTCGGCACTCCTCGGCCTTCCAGTCGCACGTTGACCAGAGCACGGCCCCACCTTTCAATACCGCGGATCATGACTGGCCCCGGTGGAGCCCCGAAGTCGAGCTCCGAACAGCCCGAGCTCCCCACGCAGAACGAACTCGCCATGGAGCGCACCGTCATGGCGTACGAGCGCACCCTGATGGCGTGGCTCAGAACCGCGATCGCGATGATCAGCTTCGGCTTCAGCCTCCACCAGGTGTTCAAGCTCCTGGTGAGCCCCGATCGACGTCCTGCCTCCTCGCCCTTTTCCCCGAGCACCTACGGTCTGGCGATGATCGTCACCGGTCTTTCGATGCTAGTGATGGCGATGATCCAGAATGAAGGCGAGCGCCGGAAGCTGCGGGAGCGCGGGTGGCACTTGCCGTTCCCCCTGGCCCTCACCTTTTCGGCAGCCACGCTGATCCTCGGCCTCCTCGCCCTCGTGGGCACGCTGGTCACGCTTCACTGAAGCCTCGACTGAAGCCTCGACTGAAGCCTCGATGGGCTTCGCCCGCTGCGTCCGGCGACGCCCCTCGATGCTCGATTCACACTGACTCGACCGAAGCCGCTCACACTGCCGCGGAACCATCACCCCCCGGGGTCCCCTGCGCGGACCCCGCGGCGACAACCACTTGCGTTGATTGCCCCAGAGCCGTCTTGGCCCGGCTCACCTCTTGCCCATTTCGTCGAGCAGTGAGGCCAAGTCGTCCGCGTGCTCCTCTTCCATCGCCAAGATCCCTTCGAGCATGCGGCGCGTCGTGGAGTCGCCCTGGCCAAAGAAGTTGATCATCTCCCGGTAGCTGTCGATGGCGATGCGCTCGGCGACGAGATCTTCCTTGATCATGTCCACCAGGGTGTCGCCTTCGACGTACTCGGCGTGACTGCGCGTCGCGAGTCCCTCCGGAGAAAAGTTCGGTTCCCCTCCCAGCTGTACGATGCGGGCGGCGAGCTCGTCAGCGTGGCCTTGCTCCTCGTTCGCATGCTGCAAAAACTCCGCAGCCACCGACTGCGCATTGATCCCGCTCGCCATGAAATAGTGGCGCTTGTAGCGGAGCACGCAAACGATCTCGGTGGCGAGCGCCTCATTCAGGATGTTGATGGCCGTGCCTCGATCCACACCGTACCCAGGAGTCACCGCTCCTTGCTCGATGTGCTTGCGCGCGCGCTCGCGGATCGTCTTCACGTCGGTCAGAAATGGCTGGTCGTTCATGGACTTGCTCCTCCCTGCAAACCTATCACAAGGAGGGGAAGCCGATCAGGTTCGACCCCGACGCGGGCAAGTACAACCGTCGGCGCATCCGACGTGCGTCGGGACGAAGCGGTCGTGCGTTCGTCGAAAGCACCAGGGGTCGGATGCCCCAGGGAGCGATGTTTCAGCGGACAATGCCTGGCAAAGGCTGCATGGTGAGGCCGACCCGCTTGGTCCGGCCGATAGCCGCCGCGAGACAAGTCTGCTCGAGAGCTCTGGCACCACTCGACCTATGCTCCTTTCGGTGCGCTATGCACTGACTCGGTTGCAAAGATTCCTGCGGCACCCACGCGGCAAACCGATCGACGCTCTGGACTTTCGTCGCGGCTCAGGCGCGGACGGCACGAGTGAGTTTCGTCACTCCCAACCACCTCGCAGACCGTTTAGCTCGGTCCGTTCCATCAGCGCCCAATCAGCGTTCCGATGGCCCCACGAAACCGTCCCGTCATGCAGCCGGGCGCAGGATGCAATCCATGTCAGACGGGATCGTACCGCTCAACATGCTGGCTGGAGTCAACACCTTCGACTGGACCCACGAAGGCTGGACACTCAATGAACCTCCGACTCACGATGGCAACCGCACCTTCATGGGCAAGGTCTTGTTCGAACGAGAGTTCACTGGCCCGCCCATCGTCCACTTCGGCATCGTTGGATTCGACATGTCCAACGAGGACTTCGCGCGGCTCAAGGTTCGCTGTCAGCACATTCACTGCGATGGTTTCACTCTCGTCGCCGAAACCTGGTTTGATTCGCAAATTTTCTCGGTGGAAATCAGCTGGATCGCTCTCGGCACCTGACCAATACACGCACCATTTTCGCGAGCTGGAAAACCTACTGCACCTCGCCCTCGGAACCCCCGCGCCCGGCACCCTCGGGCTGACCAAGGAAGTTCAGGCGGAGGTCACCCTGCCATCGTCGGCGGCGCTCGAGAGTCTCACGACGGAGGACATGCGCAGGGCCTTGCCACAAGCTGCGTCGGTTCGACAAGCCGCTGAGCGGCTTGGCCTGAAGAGTCGCTACGCGCTCTGCCGCCTGATGAAGAAGCACGGCATCAAGCCGACTTCGTCCACCGTGGAGTGACTCGAACGGAGTCGACCGACCACGCTGCCGCGATCGGTCCGCCTCATGTCGGGTGAGAGTTCTTCTGGCGCCGGAGAGCTCGGACCCCCAGAACCCTCGTTTCGGGGCGATCACCGCTTGCGGTGACGCCGCATTCGCGAGGGTTCTGGGATGCCTGACTAACCACAATCAGAACGTCAGCCGTCCACCCACTTCCAAGAAGTGCGCGCTCGTGCTCGTTCCGTAGTGGTCCTCGTTGGGAAGGAACAGGCCATACAGAGCGTGCAGCTTGAACGGAGCACCGATGCTCTGCACCACCAGGACATCGACTTCCGCGCCGGCATACTCGTCCTTTCCGTCAGGAACTTCCATTCGGTTGAACAGATGCCCGTCGACCTTGACCACGGTCGCATCCGAGACCTTGGCGCTCAACTTCGCGTTCATGCTCCAAACGTTGCTTCGCCCGCCAATGACGTCCATCAGGCCGAGGAACTTGTGGGCCGTGGGATAGAGCTGATTCCATCCCTCGTTTTCGTCTGCGGTCGTCGGATCGTCACCTGATGCGACGAGAGCACCGATCCCGAAGCGGTAGCCCTTGCTCGACAAGCCAACGTCACCATCCACCTGGTACGCCGACACCGATCGAGTCGTGTCGCCGCCGTCGCCGGGGTTCGATTGCTTTCCGAACTGGAATCCGCCTTCGAGTCGGTAGTCGAAGAACTCGTACTTGTCCGCCAGTCGAGCACCCAAGGTGACCATGTTCGCCGGAGCGCGCGTGTAATCGCCCGCCATCGGATCAGCCGGGTCCACGAGCACGCCCCGGGTCTTCGCGACCGAGTTTCCGAGCACGTAGAGGTCCAGTGCGAGGCTTTCCTTGATGGCCGGACCCAGCCCCGCGTAGGCGCCCCAGAAGTACTCGTCGCCCGCAAACAGCGGATCGTTATACTCCGTGTGACCTTCTGCAACGCCTGCGCCCGAGAGGGTGGTCTGCGTCACGAACAAGTCGACGTATCCCTTCTCCAGAGCGTAGTGCAGGCGCGCGCCTTCGAAGGCGCGAGCACTTTGGTGCCACTCGAGATTGCCGATGATCAGGGCGTCGCCGTAGTTCATCGCAAAGCGGCCGACCTGAAACGAGCTCTGCCCACTTTGGAACAGAAGGTAACCCTCGTAGAGCCCCAGAGGCTGCTCGCCAACGGTGCCGATCTTCCCGTACTCGCCAGCCGCTTGCGGAGTGAACTGCACCAGGGCGGACAGGTCCTCGTTCAGCTGCAGCGCGTTGGTGCGGACTCCGAAGCGCGCCCGGTAGAAGGTGGAATCGCCTTCCTGAAAGCGCGCCCGGGACACGCCCAGCTCGTCGTAGTTCTGCCGATATTCGAAGCGGCTGAGCAGCGACGCACTGAGCTTGACCGGCGAGAGCGACGGCTCTGGAGGAGCGGGCTCCTCCGCGGCCTCCGGAGCCAGTGCTTCTTCAGCAGCGGCTTCGGTGGTTTCGGCCTCCGGGGCTGCAGCCTCGGGAGCGGGTGCTTCCGGTGCCGGTTCGGCGGGAGCAGCTGCTTCCGCCTCCTCCGGAGCGGCCTCGGTGGGTGCCTCCTCTTCCACAGCAGGCTCCATTGGGGCCGGCTCGGGCGGTGGCTCGGTTGCGTCCACGGGCTGTGCCAGGGCCTCCCCACCGATAGCCACGACAAGCAGTCCCGCCAGGACGGGGCGGGAAACAAAGGTACCGTTTCGCAAGCTCACAATCTTCTCCTGTATCGTTCGTTTCGTCCGAGCGGAGAGGCAGCCGAAAATCCGTCGCGGCTTCTCCGGGGTGAGGGGACGCTCCCACCTCAGGCGACACTCCAGGGTGTCTCGGACGTGTGATTTCCGTTTCTCAGCGCCGGCTTTCTGGCAACGGCGAATCAAGGAACGTGCCGGAAACAAGGCACCACCGTGTTGCGGCGTGACGTTTCGACCACCCGCTGACGCCGCGAGAGAAGCGGAAACAGCGTGAACCTTTGCTTTTGTTTCCACAAAGCTACGAAACATTCCGAAACACGATCACACAAACGAAAAGAAGCGAGGAAGACCTATCGAGAGATCTTCCAGGAAACGGGTGAGCACATCTTCTCGCAACACACCTGGGGCACTGTTGTGTGCAAGACGCCCCGCCGCGACGGCTCGCTCGCCTGGTGCCCTAGGCACCCTTGCGGACCGCCGGCTCGACTCAATTTGCTCTGGAGGCAATCAGTGACGACTGACGGCAAAGCGACCAAGATCGATCTCTTCTCGGTCAGCACGGTCAACATGAGAACGTTCCATCTGACGTGGCTCGCGTTCTTCATCTGTTTCTTTGGATGGTTTTCCCACGCACCCCTTCTACCGGCGACGATCGGTCCCGACCTCGATCTCTCCAAGGCTCAGAAGATCACCGCATTCATCGCTTCGGTGGGTGTCACCATCTTCGCGCGCCTCGGCATTGGCTACCTCTGCGACAAGATCGGACCCAGGAAGAGTTACGTCTATTTGCTCGTCTTCGGCGCCTTCGCCGTCGCAGGTTCGGCCTTCGTACAGACTTGGGAACAGTACTTGTTCTCCCGCCTGTGCATCGGCGTGATCGGCGCTTCCTTCGTGATCACGCAGTATCACACGAGCGTGATGTTCTCCGGGAACTGCGTGGGCATCGCCAACGCAACCACGGCCGGTTGGGGAAACCTGGGCGGCGGCGTGACGCAGGCCGTCATGCCTCTCGTTGCGGCGGCCATGTTGGGACTCGGCTTCGCGAACTCGGAGCTCTCGAAGTGGCGCCCGGCCATGTTCGTTCCGGCGATCGCCATGGTGATTCTCGCCTTCCTGTACTGGAAGTACACGACCGACTGCCCCAAGGGGAACTACGAGGACCTGCCGGAAGAGCGTCCGCAGGCGCGGAAGGGTGAAGAAGGCCTCTTCCTCAGTGCGGTCAAGGACTACCGCGTTTGGGTCCTCTTCCTCGTCTACGCCGGCTGCTTCGGCATGGAGCTCTTCGTCAACGGTCGCGCCGCGGCTTACTATCAGGAGCGCTTCTCGATGCCCGAGACCTCGGCGGGTGTGATCGCCTCGCTCTTCGGCCTGATGAACCTCTTCGCACGAAGCATGGGTGGCTGGCTCGGCGACAGGTTCGCTACGGGCGCTGGTCTCACGGGCCGGGTGCGCTGGCTCATCATCATCATGATCGCCGAAGGCATCGCCCTGGTGGTGTTCAGCCGCATGGGAGTGCTGCCGGTCGCTATCATCACGATGATCGTGTTCAGCCTCTGTGTGCAGATGGCCGAGGGCGCGACCTACTCGGTGGTTCCCTTCATCAACAAGCGAAGCCTCGGTGCCGTGAGCGGCATCGTCGGAGCCGGTGGCAACGTCGGCGCCGTCTGCTACGCGCAGTTCCTGCTGCGTAGCGGCCTGCCGCTCGAAGACTGCTTCCTCTACTACGGCATGATCGTGTCGGGGATTGGCCTGCTCGGCTTCCTGATCCGCTTCTCGCCGGAGTCCGAAGCCGCAGCCAGGGAGGAGCTGGAAACGGCAGCAGCCGCTCGCGCGGCCACCGCGTGAGGCACGGCGGGGCGGTTTCGTCTCGCCTCCTCACAATCGAAAAAAGGTCGGAAGCCCTCCGCTTCCGGCCTTCTTTCTTTTTGTCACCGCGCTCCCCTGTCGCCGCGAGGGCAAGAGCATCTCCGTCCGGGGCCGGAGGAAACTCGGCCGCTCAACCGTTTGGTGCTCGAGAACTCGAGGCGTATCGCGGCGAGTCACTCAAAGGTGAGGACCGGGCGGACCCCCGCAGTCAGGCCGAGGCGAATGCTTCGCTGCGCGCGAGAATCTGCGGGCCAAGTGACTCGATCGGCGCACCCGACGTCGGGCGCACACACCTGGCCGGCGGTTTCACAATCGACCGTGGCTAGAGCGGAGCCCGTCTCATCACAATGTGCCTCTACCTGGCCCATGCAGACGACCTCCGGCCCCCCGATGCGACATTCCTCCATTTGAACGAAGTCGGTTCGGCGAAGGTCGGAAATCCAACTCTTTGGGTCGAAGCGCACCACGAGCGCTTCGTCCCCTCGGGTGACGTCGTGTTCGAAGAGCTCGGAACTCGACTTCCGCAGGACCGGAAGCCCCCGCTCGGTGCCCGGCGCTTGGCGCACGACGACCTTCGCTTCGAAGGGAACGATGACACCCGCAACGTCGGCCTCTCCCTCGAGGACCACGGAAGCGTCACCCAGGCTCTCCGCTGCGGGAAGCACGAGGGGCTCCTCTCGCGTCAGGAGGGACGTGATTCCGTAGTCGAACATCCAAGAGCGCACGGTTCCCGTCGCCCCCGCCAGAGTTCCGACCGCGGCGGGTTCGTCCCGGAGCGCATCGACCACTGCCGCGTCGAGCCACTCGAGGCGAGCCGTATCGCAGAGCGCTCCCGCCTGCGCGCCGGGGCAGAGGTAAAGGGGACCGAACGCCAGATCGGCGCGCGTCACAGTAATGCTCACGTCAGCGTCCAGCTCGACGACGGCGTCGCTCGTACCCCGAGCCTGAAGGTCGAGCTCCGTCAGCTCCTGCGCACTGTTTCCGCATCCCGTCACGCAAAAAACGGGCAAGAGCGCCCCCTTCACCCCCAATCGCGCCACCCACGCACCCGACCATTTCGGACTCACAGGTTCACCCCCACGGTGGCGAGAAGGGAGAAGGGAGCCCCCGCCGCGATGTGGCGAGCCGGAACGCGGGACACGGGCTCGTCCGGGCTCCAATCGGAGACGAAGAAATACTCGCGCGCCGCGTAGTTCAAGTCCAAGAGGTTGAACGCGGACAAGTTCAAATCGACCGGTCCCCACCCAAGTCCGGCGGAAGCGTCCAGGAGGTAGACGGCTTCTCCACGTTGGTCGAACGGCAGCGGTCGCCCCGCCAGGAAGGAAAACCCGGCACCCACTCGACCAACGAGAGCATGAGCGCCGGTGGCGTCGCCGAGCTCCGTTTCCACTACCGAGTCGAGGCGGATGACCCACGGCGGAACGAACGGCAAGCTCTGGCCGTCGACGAACGGCGGGTCGGGTTCCTCGGCCGTGGGGGGAGGTGCTTCGAGCAGAACGGCGTCGACGTAGGTGACGGACAGCGCACCCACGAACCAATCCACGGGTCGGCTCAGCGCGTACCCCACCGCACCAAGACGCCGCGTCGGTCCCACTCGTTCGAGCCTTCCCTCGGACGCGTCGAACGCAACGTCGTCGGAGAGATGGGTCGCGTAGCCCGCCAAAGTGACGTCGAGCGGACTACCGAAGCGCAAGCGAACACCGGCGTCACCCGAACGCACCTTTGCGAAGGGGGCCGACTCGCCGTCCGCGAGCGTCCTCGCCTGCGGCGAGCGATACCCTTCCCCGTACGAGGCGAGCACCCCGAGCCAGTCGAGGGGCTGCACTTCGACGCTCGCACGTGGGCCTACCGTCGCGCCGATCGCGCTGCGACGGAAGCCGGGGAGGAACTGATCTTGCGGGCGCGTCAGAGGAGCAAAATTTCCGAGACGATCGTCCACCTGGTAGCTGAGTACGGCGGTTCGAGCACCGAGACGGGCGTGCACCATCGTGCCCAGCTGGAAATCGAGATCCCCCCACAGCCCGATGTCGACGCCGCGGATGTCCGCGTCCACACGTCGATCCCACGTCTGGTTGCGCACCGCTCCGTCGAGCAAATTCTGCCCCTGGTCGATCGTGTCGGTGCGCCCATCCAGACCGACCTCCAGCGTGCCGTGCGCCCAAGAGGCTGGCTCGAATGCCTCGGTTCGATAGCGGCCCGTGAGCCCCAACGAGCTCGTTCCGTTTCGTTGCTCGATCAAATCACCGCGCCCGGCGACCCCGGGTAAGGTTCGCGACGCCTCGAGAAAACCCGTGAAGTTCTCTTGCAGCCTGAAGTCGTCGTGACCCACCCAAACCCCGATGCTCCCATTGGCGTGCTTCGGACCCCGGTAATCGGCAAAAAACCCCGCCATCGCCCGCTGAGAAGAGCCATTCTGAGCACGCGCCGTGGCGAACGGGTACACGCAATGAAAACACACTCGACCACTGTCGATGTCGTCCTGGCGGAGCACCCCGGCGCTGTTGGCACGCGCCGCATGCACGAACCCAACGGCCCGGTAGCGCACCGCCCCATCCCCGAAACGGTGCTGGACGATGCCGCTGGCGGTCTTCCCGGACCGGTTCTCACCGAACCCATCGGTGGTCGTGTACTGTGCTGCCCCGACACTTTCGCGGTCCGCCTCCTTGGGAGCCCAAATCACTTGCTCGCGAAGCGTGTCGAAAGATCCGTAGGAGCCCTGCAGCTGCAGCCCTCTCCGGTCTTCGTCCACACCCAAACCAACCGCGATCGACCCAGCGACGGCGAAGTCACCCTGCTCGGGATCGCTGACTCCCTCGGAGACACTGAGCTGGTCCACAATCTCACCGATGAGAAAGCCGAGGTCCGCGTAGCCCTGCCCGTGAATGTGAGAAGGTAGATTGATAGGCAACCCTCCCACGATGAATTCGATGTCCTGCCCGTGCTCGGCGTCGAAACCGCGCAGGGAGTACGACGGTGCCACCGCCAACCCCTCGGTACGAAAAAGCGTGAGCCCCGGAGACGCGCGAAGTGCATCGACGCCTTCGGCATGGGGCGCGGCGCCCAGCACCTCACGGTGGATGAAGAAATCACTGACCGAGCGTTTTTCGGTCCGCAGGGGTCGCTCCCCGTGCACCGTGACTTGCATGTGCACGTCGTCCGCCGGGGGCGAGGTTTGTGCCGGATTCCGTCCGGGGTGCGCCGTCCCTTCGGGACCAGGGGGGACGCTGGGAGCTCGGGCATCCGTACCCGAAGGTCCGGCGGCGGGTGGCGCCGAGGTCACGGGATGCGGTGGCTCGATGGGAACAGCCACCCGCACCCGTGCAGCCACCGGCTTCCCGTCGCGGCGTGCGGGGGAAAACTTCCACTTCTGGACCGCTCGTGTCGCCGCGTCGTCGATTGCGGGTTCGAGGGATTCGTCCACTTCGACAGCCGAGACGCGACCGTCGGCTTGGATGGTGACGAAGAGCACGACCCGCCCGCGCGCCGTGCTTCCAGGCGGATAATTCACGGGAACCTCCTCGAGCACTGCGGGTGGAACGATCTGCTGGTTCGGGGGCGTTCCCGGCGTCGACCTGGGTACGTCGTTTGGCGGAGGCGCCGCCTCCCCTGCCTCAGCGGGTCGTCGAGCAGGTCCCTCATCAGACGCATCAGGTCCCCTCGGCCCCTGATCCGCTTCCTCGTCGTTCGCAGGCTCCGTCGGCTCCTCCACCTGCTGCGCGATTCCCGGCGAAGCACACAGAAACGCCACGAGTCCCCACACGAAGGCGCGTCGCTTCTGCACGCCGAGGCGCCGAAAAACGGTCCCTGCGTGGGCTACGCAGACCGAGGTCGAGACAGGCCGTTCGGGCAAGACCTTCGGACCGCTACCACCGGAACACGCTAATTGCAATACACTTGCATTAGCGTGCAACCCCCTTCTTCCGGAGTCTCCGTCGTCGAGAACCGCGTCGACATCCAGGGCACCTTCCAACCAGTTGAAGGTCCGCGTCCTGCAGTGCCTCACGCCATTCGGGATCCTGCGGCAGGGTGAGCGCGGTATCGGACATGCAGGTGACGGCGCCGCACTCCCGACAAGCGAAATGGGGATGGAGGTGTGGCTCCTCCGTCGGGTTCGATGCCTCGTAACGGGTCACGCCACCGACACGACTCGCGATGCGCGCGAGGCTCGATTCTTCGAGCTTCACGAGGTTGCGAAAGAGAGTCGCGCGATCCCAGTCGTCGCTCCCCAGCTCTCGGACGACCTCGGAATGGGAAAGGGGTCGTTCGGACGCGCGAAGCAGCTGGAGCACGGCGACTCGCGGCGCCGTCGCGCGAAGTCCCGCGTCGCGAATGTCGCGGCGGACGTCCGTCTTGAACGTGGAGCCCACCCCGAGAAGCTACCGTCAGTGCTTGCAAATGCAAGCGGGGCCCTCACCCCTCAATCAGGGATGACCCGCCCCGTCCACCGGGCACTCGCCTTCTCCTTGAAAGTGACCCTGGGTCTTCAGCTGGGCGGTGACGTAGGTGGCCATCGAGTCCAGAGGGGTAATCGGCGAGCCACCCAGCTGGTACCGAGCATCGATCACGGGTAGGTCCCCCGGAGCAATCACCTCGAGCTCCTCCCGAGTCACCTCGCCATCGAGATTGAGATCGCTGTCGGCGAGCCACTGGGCGAGGCGGAGTACCCCACCCTCGGTTCCTTCCGGGAAGCCATTGAAGAACAGGTGGTCGCCGTGAATCGTGATGGCAATGGTCGTCGTCTCCCCCGCGGTCGTCGACAAGCCGGGCACGCCGTCGATTTCGCACGGTCCGTACGTGGTCGCCGCGTCGGCACCAAAGGCAAATCGGATCTCCGGGTTGTCGTAACAGCGATCACCTCCGGCATTTTCACCTGTCGAGGTCCGACCGTCGGGGACGTCTGCGAATGCTTCCGGGGGACAAGACACACCGTCTTCCTTCGTCAGCGTTCCGACGACGAAGTGCGTCCACCCAGCGTCGTTCATTGCTTCGAAATCACTGTCCGAGACGCTTTCGTGTCGCATCGCGTCCGCGTCCTCGGTCGAATAGTTGAAGTCCCACCGTCCTTCCCGAATGCCTTCCACCGACCACAGAGCGAGCCCGGTGTCCTCGACGGTCGTCAGATCCACGACGAACTGATCGGGAGCTTCGGCCTTGACGCTTTCATCCGTCACGAGGTGCAAGTCCACTCCCCCCACCGTGATGAGATACTTCTCGAACGATACCGTCCAACCGTCCCGGATGCTCTCCACCTCACTCCCGGGCGAAAGGCCTTCGACGATGACGTCCTCCGCTTCCAGGAGAACCGTCACGGAAGAGTCCCCGGAAGCATCATCAGAAGCGCAAGCCGAGATCCCGAGCCCTCCGATCAACATGCCCATCCCTCGAGCGACAAACGGGCCACCGGTCGTCGCGACCAAACGGAGAGCTAGAGCGCCGATTCCAGAAGCACAGCGAGGTCGACCAGGCGAAAAGCTCCCCCTCGCAAGAGTTGGGGGGCGTTTTTCGTCAGCACGACCGAGGCGCCCTGATCGCCCTAGGGCGATCGACCGACAATCGTGCCCGCTGGCGGTGACCGCCGTCGAGTGTCCTTCTCGCATGAATCATCCTCCCGTCACTGGTTGACCACTTGGATTTTCCGGTCGAACGAACAGAGAGAGCCCTCCGGACGTCGCTCGGGCAAAGCCCACTATCATCTCGCAACTGCACATGCAACCCCATTGCATATGCGAAAAAAAACCGCCGCCGTTTCGAACGCCTGGAGCAACGAGGCATCAGGTGACGATTCCCTCTGGACCGGACCCACCGGCGAGCGAACCACGACCGGAAACGGCCGGGGTACTTGGTTTCGAAACACGGGCGTTGGTAATCCCAATCCATGGCTCTGACTTCTTCGCCCACGTCAGCGCCCCCTCGCCCCACCACGGTGAGGGCAGCACGCAACCCGGTCCCGCCTCCCGAGGACTTCGAGCCGTTTTGGCTCGACACCCTCGGAGAGCTCGCGGAAATCGACCCCGCACCTCATTCCATCGCGTCTGCCCCCGATACCGCCGCCGCGGTGGGCGCCGCGTTTGCGTCACTCGACGGGGCCGAAATCCAGTGCTGGCTTTCGGGACCACGACGACTTCCTGACGCCGCTGCGGGACGCAGCCTGCTCGTGACCTGCCACGGCTACGGAGGGTTCATGGCGCCAGAGCGCGTGCGACGGCTCGGCACCTTTGATGTCGACGTGATCGGAATCGACGCGCGGGGATTCGGGCGCAGCCGGTGCGCCGTCGAAGCCATCTCACCCCACGGTTACTTGCTCACCGGATTCGGCGATCCGCGCACCAGCATTCTCCGTGGCGCGGTATGCGACTACATTCAGGCGTGCCGCGCCGGAGTGGAATGGTACGGGCTTCCCCGTCGGATCCTGTTCCAGGGGTTCAGCTTCGCCGGAGGACTGGCGGTCATGAGCACCGGTGCCATCGGCCTGCACCAGAGCCGGCGACCGACGAAACCCTTACCATTTTCCTCCCCTGACATCCTGGCCGTCGGCGCCCCCACTTTCGGCTACCTCGAAAAAAGGCTCGAGCTCTGTCAGGCAGGATCAGGCTTCGAAATGGCGAGCTACATCCGCCACCACCCGGAGGCCGCCGATCAGGTCCGACGCACTCTCTCCTACTTCGATGCGACGTACTTCGCTCCCTTCGTGGGAAAGTCGAAGGCGCCTGCTGCCGTGCCCCCCGGACGATCGCTTCGGGTGCTCGCAGGGGTTGGTGCGTATGATCCCATCGTGCCTGCGGAGACGGTCTACGCCATCTACAACGCACTCGGCTGTACGCCCGAGCTTTTCGAAATGCCGTGCAGCCACACCACTCAGCCGGAGGAGCGAGAGTGGGTGCTCTGGGAAGGTTCTTGGCTGAGGGCGGCACGGAAAATCTGACGTAACCTCAACCTGCCAGCTCGCGCGCCTCCCGCACCCACCCGGCGTACTCGAGTCGAAACTCCTCGAGGAAGTTCCGCAGCTCGGCTGGATCGTCCACGTCCCGAATCCGCTCGCTCATCCGAAAGGGCTCCTTGACGATCACCGCGAGGGTCGTGTGGTCCAAACGTCGGTCGAAGTTCGCCACCGCCACCGGAACGATCCACGGCTCCGGATCCAGCGATGCAGCCAGGCGAAACGCCCCGGCCCGGAAGGGACCCGGCGACTCCTCGGTCGAATAGCTGCTTCCTTCCGGGGCTAGCACAAGATTGGTCCGTTTCCGCAAGTGAGCAGCAGCCGTTTCGAGGAATTCCTGCATCCGCTCGGAGCGGCACTTCTGCGGCGTATCGGATTCTCGAGTGTAGACCGGCACGTGCCCGAGGCGGTCGTAGTACGCCTGATGGCCGTACTCCCCAGCTCGGCTGCAGCGCACGACTCGCACCCCCGGGTCGCCGTAATGACGATACAGGATCATCGCACTCAGGAAGTGTGAGTCTAACGTGAGCTGAAATCCGTTCGGCAGCGTGTTGTAGTCGTGATTGCGCAGGTGGTTGAACACGAAGATGTGCCCGGACTCCCGCGGAAGATTGTCGAGCCCCTCGATGCGGCTCGGGATCTGGGAGAACATACGCACGAAGCTCTGGGCGTTTCGCTTCCTGAGGAGGTCGGGAGGCATGCTGGCTGGGGCGGTCGCGACTTCTTCGTACACCTGCTGCAAGCTGACGAAGAACCGATGCTCCCGACGCACGGGCGTGAGGAGTTCGTGACAGACATCCGCCACGTGTGCCTCGAGACCGTTGCCCGACCGCCTCATTTCCTCGACGACCGCGAGCGCATCGCCGAGGGTCACTGCCGACTTGAGAAGGTGGGGCAACTTGTGAAGCGGCGACGTGACGCTGAGTTCGGTCCGCGCCTGCTCGATCAAGTTCTCGACCGCCAGGACTTCCCGGTCGAACGACTCGGACACGAGGTGAGCGCGAGCCGCACGAAGCTGTCGACTGATGAGCCAGAGAGTCTTCGCCCCGAAACGGCACCCCAGCTCCGGGGTCCCGCGAAACAGCTGCATGAGCGCCGACGCTGGAACCCCGAGGACCGATCCGTCCTTCGTGCCCCGGATGCTCACATCGTGAAGGTCGCTCGCCCCCGCTGCACACCATCCGAGAATCTGGCCGGGCTTGTTCAGGGTTCGCAGTACCGCCGAACGACCACTCGAGCTCGTGTACTCCATCCTCACCCGGCCGTCCGCGAGAACCAAAAAGTCGTCCGCCGACTTCCCCTGTTCTTGCAACAGATCGCCGCGACAGAAGTAAGATACGGTGGCAACTTCTCGAATACGGGAGAGCTCACCCTCGGGGAAATCTTCGAAGAACGGCGACCGCCTGAGGAGCTCCGACACGTCGGGCGCTGCGTTGGTTACCATCGCCTCTTGGCGTGAAAGCAGCGGCGCGTAGCGGTACTCCGTCGTGGTTCGCCGGCGCGGAGGGATGGTGAGCGACCGACGCTCCGCATTGTCCTGAGACCAGTGAGAAACGGACGTCTCCTTTCTCAGGCTCGAAAGGAGACGTTCCCGTACGTCGATGAGCAGTCGGGCCGCACCCTTGCTCAAAGAGGTGAAGAAATAGCGTCCCGCTTCCGGTTCTCGATCGAAGAGCTCGGTCAGCTCGCGGGTTCGAAACCGCAGGAGCTCGGAGTACCGACTCGTCGTGACCGTCGTGGCGTAGCGGTGCGGCGCACGGAACCCGGACCAACCGACGGGCGTCCAGGCCAGACTCGACGATCCCACGTCCAAGTCCTGACCGGTGGCCTCGACGGACATGCGAAATGACACCTCCCCCTGCAACAGGAGATGGAAGAACTCCGCGCGGTGGTTCTGCGAGACCAGCACGACACCCGCCTTTTCCCCAATCAGCTCCGACACCGAGAGCACCTGATGCGCTAGCTGCTCGGGCATGTCGGCGAACGGTCCCCCGGGGCCCAGCAAGGAGAGGGCGTGCGGAGATGCCTTGGTCAACAGCGCGGTCGACGGATGGTAGCTCGAAAACGCATTCGACATTGCTCTGGCAGTGTGCCCGCGCGACAGTGTCCGACGCGTTTCGCAGTTTCGCCCGGCCCATGGCGCCCGCTGCGGGGGGGCCCAATTCACGCCGGGCGTCCTGGTCCGTTAAGATACCGGCGGTGCCTTCCTGACTCACGTCACCCTCGGCTCGGGCAAGGTCCCAAGAAGCGGTCTGCTCCGCCGCCTCGCGTTTCACCTCCGTCTGCGCGAGGACCTTCGGCCGGGATCCCTCGCGCAACGAAACGTGTCGAGAGTGAGACGGTCAGCCTCCGGTCCCGAATTTTTCGTCTCCGAAACGTTGGGACGCACTCCAAACGCGTACACCTCAAAACCCAAGTCAGTACCGCCTGTCAGGCCACGAAACGCCGCCGACATCAGGTGCCGTGGACGCGTCGTCGACCCCGTCTCGAAACGGGAGACACCGCATCGTGATGCCAGCCTGTTTCATCCCGATTCCGATCCGGCGTCATCGCCAGCGTTTCCGCTCCGCAACTCACAGATTGCCAACATAATTTCACTTGCGACGCCTCCGCGCGCCTCAGTATTGAAAACCACACGAGAGCGCACACCGCATCAGGAACCGGTCGAACGCGCGAGGAGACTTCCATGGACGAAACAACCAAGACGCTAGTGCAGGAGAGCTGGGCAAAGGTCGTCCCGATCTCGGACAAGGCCGCGGAGATTTTCTACAACAAGCTCTTCGAGCTCGATCCCACCCTGAAGTTTCTGTTCAAGACGCCGATCCCGGTGCAGGGCAAAGCCCTGATGACCGCGCTCGATCAAGCCGTCGCCGGTCTTTCCGATTTGAATGCGCTCGTGCCCGTCGTTCAGGCGCTGGGCGCGCGTCACGCCGGCTACGGCGTGGTCGACAAGGACTACGACACCGTGGGAGAGGCATTCCTCTGGACGCTCGGGCAAGGTCTCGGCGACGCCTTCGACGACGAGCTCAAGGCCGCGTGGACGGAGGTCTACGGGGTCCTCGCTGGCGTCATGAAGGAGGCTCAGGCTGGCGTGAGCTTCTCGGGTCCCGTCTCCCCCCGCGAAAAGCGCCTCGTTCAGGGAAGCTGGGCCAAGGTCGAGCCCATCGCTGGCAAGGCCGCAGAGATCTTCTACGCGAAGCTCTTCGAGCTCGATCCGAGCCTAGAGGAGCTCTTTTCCAGCGACATGACGGAGCAGGGCAAGAAGCTCATGCAGATGCTGTCCGTCGCCGTGAAGGGTCTCGACCGTCTCGACGACATCGTGCCCGCGGTACAGGAGCTCGGAAAGAGGCACGTCGGCTACGGCGTGAAAGACGAGCACTACGACACCGTCGCCGCAGCGTTCATTTTTACCCTCGAGCAGGGACTCGGGGACGACCTCACCGACGAGGTGAAGGCCGCGTGGGTCACAGTGTACACCGTGCTCGCTGACACGATGAAGGCGGCTGCCGCCGAGGTGGAAAGCGGTGAATCGCTGCCTCAAGCTCCGCCTCCGAAAGCAGCGGCCGGCACCGGCTCCCGCGGCGGCATGCTCTTCGTCGGTGTGGTTCTCGCGCTGATCGTCATCGCAAGCTACCTGTGAGTGAAACCGCCTCGGATCGCGCGATCACTCGAGACGCCATGGTCTCCGCCTCCACAAAAGCAGAGGAGCTGTCTCTCGCCTCGGCCGACTCTGGCGTGAGAAGTCTGACTGATCCCCAGGGTGCCCCACGAACGTTCCTGGTCGTGGGGCACGGGATGGTCGGTCAACGCATGTGCCAAGAGCTTCGCGCTCAGAGCGCACTCTCCGACGCCCGCATCGTCGTTTTTGGAGAGGAACCCACTCCTGCTTACGATCGGGTTCATCTCTGCCGCGTCATCCAGGGACAACCTCGCGAAGCGCTCCACCTGGTCTCGAGCGATTGGTACGAGAAGAACGCGGTCGAGCTGATCGCAAACGATCCGGTCGTCCGAATCGACCGGGAGCTCCGCTGCGTGGAAACGCAGAGTGGGCGGATCGAGCGATACGACCATCTCATTCTGGCGACCGGGTCCACCGCCGTCGTCGGAAAGATCCCTGGCATCGACGGTCCGAACGTGCGCGTGCTTCGGAGTGTCGAGGACGCCGAAGTCATTCGCGACCGCGCGCTCGCATCCGCCGAGCGAGGCCTCCCCGTCGTGGTCGTCGGGGGAGGGCTCCTCGGGCTCGAGCTCGCCGACGAGCTCACGCGCCTGGGCGTGACAGTGGAGGTCCTGGAAAGCGCGGACTACCCGCTCTCCCGTCAGCTCGAACGCAATGCGGGGACCGTGCTGGCAGAGGTCATCAAGACCTCCGAGGTGAAATTCACCCCTGGCGCGCGCGTCGAGAAACTCGACAGCGAGGGCGACATGACCCGCGTCGTCCTGGCGGACGGGCGCTCCATCGAATGCGGGCTCGTCGTACCGGCCATGGGTGTCCGCCCGCGAGACCAGCTGGCCCGCGCGGCCGGGATCCCCTGCGATCTGTTCGGCGGGATCCAGGTCGATGACGAGCTGCGCACCGCCGACAGCCACGTCTCCGCCGTGGGCGAATGCGCTCGACACCGAGGGACGGCGTACGGTCTCGTCGCGCCAGGCTACGCGATGGCCGAGGTCGTCGCGAAGCGGCTGGCGGGCGGGAAGGGCACGTTTTCCGGAGTCGACATCGGAACCCGGCTCAAGGTGGAGGGACTCGAGCTGACAGTCGTCGGTGAAAGTGCCGCGACCGGCCTCGGCGTGAAATCCTGCGTCTACCGGGACGGCACGACGTTCCGACGCCTCGCAGTACGACGAGGCAAGGTGATCGGCATCACCGCGGTTGGAGCATGGAACGACTTGGCGCGCGCCCAGGAGGCCATGGCTCGCGCCGAAAAGCTCAAGCCAGCACAGCTCGAGCGGTTCGAACGCGCCGAGCCCATGTGGAAGAGCAGCACGCTGTCGCTCCGGGCATGGCCAGACGACGCAACGGTCTGCACCTGCATGGGTGTGACCTGCGGCACCCTGAAGCGCGCGCAACGCGATGGTTGCGATACCGTCGAACTGCTCGCCGAACGTACCGGCGCCTCGACGGTCTGCGGCACTTGCCGTCCGCTGCTCGCCACCCTGACCAATCCGGAGGCCCCGGAGGAGCTCGACGACTCACGCTGGCTCCTTCGAGCGTCTGCTGTCAGCGCCTTGGGAGCGATCGCCTACGTGCTGATCCCCGCCATCCCTTATGCGGACACCGTCCAGATCGAGGGCATCGACGTTCTCTGGCGCGACGAAACCATCAAGCAGATCACCGGCTTTTCTCTCGCTGGGTTGTTCGCCACGAGCATCGTCTTTTCGATGCGCAAGCGCCTGTCTTGGCTGTCTTTCGGTGACTTCGAGAGCTGGCGAGTCGCCCACGCTCTGGTCGGGGTGCTCTGCCTCGTCGGAGCCTTCGTCCACACCGGGTTTCGCCTCGGCTACCAGCTCGATCGAGCCCTGATCCTGGTGTTTTTGGGCAGCACGCTGCTGGGCGGCGTCGCCGGCGGTTGGTCGCTGATCGCGAGCCAGCTTTCCCCTGATCGGGCGCAGGCCCTCCGGGGATGGCTCGTGCGATCGCACATCTACCTTCTTTGGCCCCTCCCCGTGCTCCTCGCATTCCACGTGCTCAAGGTCTACTTCTTTTGAACCCTTCGCCCCGCTCGAGAAAGTTCAAGCGTCTCTCGTGGGCGCTGTGGATCCTGCTATCGCTGGTGAGCGCAGGCGCGCTCGCTCGTCGGATGACCACGAGCGAGTCCTCACGCAGGCTCTTTCTCCCCGGGCCTACGACCCACGGTCATTACCAAATCGAGCTCGAGTGCGGCGAGTGCCACCAGGCCGAGTTCACGACGAAGGACGACTTCCAAGAAGCCTGCGTGAAGTGTCACGCCGCTGAGCTCGAAGAAGCCCACGACTCCCACCCGAAAACCAAGTTTACCGATCCCAGGAACGCCGATCGCGTTGCCCTTCTCGATGCCCGTTTCTGCATCACCTGCCACACGGAGCATCAGCCGGGTCAAACGGGAGACATGGGGCTCACGCTACCTGAGGACTATTGCTTCCACTGCCATCAGACCATCGGGGAAGAGCGCCCGTCTCACCAAGGCCTCGCCTTCGATTCGTGCGCGAGCAGCGGCTGCCACAACTTCCACGACAACCGCAGCTTGTACGAGGACTTCCTCGTCAAGTACGCGGATGACCCGCCCTTCAAGCCGGAGCCTCGCCGTCCTCTGAAGAAAGAGGACTCTTCTTCCACCACCGAAAAGCTCGCCATCGGCAGCGCGGACGCACCGGCAGCATCCAAGTCAGCGGAGCACGCCAAGCGCTGGGCCGAGAGCGCCCATGCGGCTTCCGGAGTGAACTGCACCGGCTGCCACCAACGTCAGGGGCAAACCTTTTCCAACGAGGTTCCCGTCGAGACCTGCAAGGAGTGCCATTCGAGAGAGACCGAGGGGTGGCTCTCCGGACACCACGGAATGCGGGTCGCCTTGGGGCTTTCCCCGATGACTCCCGGCGACGCACGCCTCCCCATGAAAGAAGACGCAGCCCACCGCGAGCTCAGCTGCGCCTCGTGCCATGGAGACCACGGCACCGAGTCACAGAAGGCCGCCACCGAGGCGTGCCTCGGCTGCCACGACGACGAGCACAGTCGAGCCTACCAGAGCTCGAAGCACTTCGAGCGTTGGGCGCTCGAAGTCGAAGGAAAAGGCCCCGTGGGAAGCGGCGTCAGCTGCGCCACTTGCCACATGCCTCGCCAGCAGAACGACGACGGGGAGTGGTTCGTCAACCACAACCAAGACGACAACCTCCGACCGAACGAAAAAATGGTCCGGACGGTTTGCTCGAACTGCCATGGGGTGCCCTTCGCGATCGATGCGCTCGCCGACGCCGCCCTCGTCCAGCGGAACTTCCAAGGGCTGCCGTCGAAACACATCAAAAGCGTCGATTGGGCAAAAGCCCGTGAATGACTTCGGTGCTCCCGCGCCACTTGCCACCAACTGGAGAAGAGAATGACTCGCAAAATCATCGTCCCCCTCAGCACCTTGTTACTCGCCGCGGGTTTGGCCGCGTGCAAGAAGGAAGAAGCCAAGACAGAAACCGCAGCTGCCACACCCGAAGCGGCTCCCGCCAAGGCGGCAGGCATCGAGCCCCAGCGGTTCGCTGACGCACTCCACGCCGTGATGGAGTCAGACCGAGCTGTCTATACGAAGAAGGTCGTCAACCGCCTTCAGAATCAGGAAGGCGTCATCAAGGCGAGCGAGCATTGGGAGGACGACAAGGCTCTTCCCCTTCCCGCACAGATGTTCCGCATGGGCGCCGAAATGGTGGCCAAGAAGGACGCCGGCTTCACCTACTCGCTCTTGAGTCCCTGGCCGGTGAACAAGCAGAACAAGCCCAGCACGGAAATCGAGAAGAAAGGACTCGACTTCGTCGTCAACAACAAGGGCAAGAACTTCTACGGCGAAGAGACCCTGGGTGGAAAGAAGTACTTTACCGCCGTCTATGCGGATACGGGCATCGCTGAAGCATGCATCAAGTGCCACAACGAACACAAGGACTCGCCCCGTCGCGACTTCAAGCTGGGAGACGTGATGGGCGGCGTCGTGCTTCGCATCCCGCTCGAAACCTGACGCGTAGTCCTGGCCATCGGCGCGCAGACCTGGTGGCGCGCCGTGCTTGCGGCGCGCCGTGCTTGCGGCGCGCCGTTCTGCTGGGCCGCCGTGCCGCGCGGCCTGCGCGGTGCTCTCGAGCGTGCTCGTCGCGCGTTCCCAGCCGCGGGGCGCTGGGCAACGGCGGCGATCAGCTGCCGAACACCGCGCGAGCAACGGGAATCAGTACGAGGCGCGCACAAATGCCGCGGACGAGGCGGCGCCAAGGAGTATGAAGGATCGCATCAAGGGCGGCAAGCTCGCGTTCACGGGTGAACGCTCCCAAGTGGGAGCACGTCCACGAAGGAACGAGCAGGGACGGAGCGGGCCGCCCGGCGAACCGGCTGAGCAATCCCGAGTTTGCGAGGCGTCGTCCTTGGCGATCGCTCGACCTCGCCCGAAAGAAGCGCGACCGGCATGGCGCGGTACACTGACGTGAGGGAACCATGGCGAGGTCGCTACACGACGTGCGCTTTCCCGGCGAGACCGATACGTATCGGTCCACGAGAAACGCGCTACTGGCCGAAGAGCAGTCGCTGCGCGACAAGATGGAGCAGGTAGCGCGGCGAAGACGGGATTTGCCTCTGGGTGGAGCGGTGCCCGAAGACTACGTGTTCGAAGAATGGATGCACGGTCGCATCCATCGCACGAAGCTGTCGGACCTGTTCGCCCCGAACAAGTCTTCGCTCATCCTCTATTCGTTCATGTACGGACCGAACGACGACGAGCCGTGCCCGCTGTGCACGTCGTTTCTCGACGGAGCCAATGCCTACGCCCGACACTTCACCCGACGCCTGAACTTCGCCGTGATCGCACGTTCACACATCCGCCGGGTCGCCGAGTGGGCCGACCACCGCGGCTGGAATCGTATGCGCGTCTTGTCTTCGGCGGAGAACACGTACAACCGCGACTACGGTGCCGAGACTCCGGGCGGCGTCCAACTCCCCGCACTCAACGTTTTCGTGCGCACCCCTCAGGGAATTCGGCACTTCTACAATGCGGAGCTCCTCTACGTGCTCTCGGAGGGACACCCGCGTCACATCGACCTCTTGTGGCCCATTTGGAGTTACTTCGATCTCACCCCGGAGGGCCGTGGGGAGTTCTTGCCCAAACTCGACTACTCCCCGGAAGGAGACCTCGAACCGAGAGAGGCGGCTCCGTTCGGTCCGGGAGAGTCCGAAGCGGTATGGAAGGACTTCTCCGACTGAACGTCACCAGCGCCGCTCGTGACTACAGCGCTCATCGGTTGCGATGCGCGAAGAAAACGAAGCATCGGTGCCGACTCCGACGGCGCGCCCGGAGCACCCGCTGCCCATCATCCACCCCACAGGGCGAACGCAACGAGTGCCCGCCGCGCCTTCTTGCTCCTCATCCGCCCTCTCTCCGCCCTTTCACTCTCGGCTCGAGGCTTCCCCGCCGGGCGCCCGCGGGGGCATTCGGGCCAAAGAACCATTTCGAATCCAGGGACGGAAAATGCCGGGGCCGAATCGCCGCGGAAGCCTACGGAACGCGTGCGACCGGTCTCTCTCCGAGTTCAAGCTCTCGCTTCAAGCCCTTGAGAGCGAAGGCCCAGCTGATGTTGGTCGCTCCGCCGAACAACAGGTTGACCCCCACGAGCAAGCCGATCGCCCAGAGCGCGCTCCCCGGGAAGCCTGCAAACAGCATGACACCCAGCACGATCCCCGCGAGACCGCCGGCGAGGCTCCAACCCCATCCTCTGACTGGCCGGATCGAGAATGCGGTGACACACCGCACCGCACCTTCGACGATCAGAAACGCCGAGATGAACACGGTGAGCGCCGCCGCGCTGGCAATTGGATAAACGAGAAGGCCCACGCCGCACGCCAGAATGAGGAGTGCCCCAATCAGCTCGAGCGTGGTTCCCTTCCACCCCTTGGTCTGGAAGGCGTGAACCGCTTGCATGATGCCCCAGGCGAACAGAACACCAGCAAGGATCCACGTGACGGCCAGCGTTCCTGCAGCAGGCCACCCAATGGCAAACATCCCAGCGATGAGTTCGACGATCCCAAGCGCGAGCAACCACCCCCAATTGTCGATGAGCGGTTGGTCCGCGAGCGACGGCGTACTTCCGCGCGCCGCTGCGAACCCGTGGTGCTCGTGCACAGCAGTAGTCCCCATGATTCCCCCCGTAAAATCAAAGCGTCGACTGCCGCGCTGAACACCTCAACCTGGAGGCATCGCGGCCCGTCTTCCATCCCCCCGACGAGCGGCTGCTCGTGTCATCGACGCTCTGGTTGCTTCTTCTTTGCGACGCCCGACTTCCCTGCGGACCCCGACGTCGCTGTAGCGTGGATCGCCCCCCTTGCTGACGCAAAACGGACCGAGCCAGAGCGGACGGCGCTCGCGCTTAAGGTACCGGCGATGCCCTGATCCCTGCCAAAGCGACGAAGAACACGGGCGCAGGTGGTCACGACAGTAGGCTGGGGAAAACCGGCGTTGGGGTGCGTCCTTTTCCGAAGTCGGAGCCGCAGATGACCATTCACGGTGGCCATCTTTCGGCTCCGACACCCCTCAAATCGCATGAGCCGACTGCTCGCGGCCGCTCTGTCCTTCACCTGCACCATCTCACTTGCTCTCGCCTGACGAGGGTTCGTTGCACCCCTCCTCCGGGATCGTGCCGGAATTGATGACCCTCGAGGACTCGCAGCCCCCGGAGCGACGCGAGCTGATCGATGACTTCGAGGACGGTGACTTCCAGTTCAGGTGGATGGTATCGAAGAGCAGCTCGCGGGTCACGGCCCGCTGATCGTCGAGTGCCTGCGCGAGTGAATCCATGCGCCGTACGCTTCTCGCAACGATCACCTCTCGCCTCTCGTCGGTCGAATCCGTGAAGAGCAGCTCACGAAGGCGACGAGCCGCTGTATGCTGGAAGCATGCCCAGCGAGAAGTCCGTCATCCGAATGGAAAAGTTCGTCGAGAAGTATTGCGAGAAATCCGGCACGACGACCCACCCGGAGAAGGAAGTGACGAAGATGGTCGTTCTGGGCCTGGCGCAAAATCAGGACGACCTCGGACGGCCCCTCTGCCCATGCCGCTTCTATCCTGACAAAGAAGCCGAAGTGCAGCGTCGCACGTGGCTCTGCGCTTGCGATGACATGCAGATCTACAAGTACTGCCACTGCCTCCTGTTCGTGAACGAGGAAGGCCTACCGGTCACGGAATACCTGCCCGAAGACCACGACGGCAGACAAAGCTACGGCCTGGTGAAAGACCCCACGCCGGACAAGGGGCGTCCCCTACGCCACAAGGCGGAGGAACGCGAGAAGGAGCGCAAGGAACGCCCCTCCTGAACGCCGGTCGGGCCGCCCCCAACCACGTCGGAGCCGCAGCACTCCACGGTTCGAGCGATTGGCGCATGCGCTCAGCGCAACCCGGCCCTGCCCCGACCATGTCGATCGGGAGGATCGCTGCGTGCTCCGATCAGTGGATGTCGATCGGAAGGATCGTTCCGCACTCCGTGAAGTCTAGCGACGTTTCGATGCGGAAGTTCGAGCTCACCGGGTTGCGCTCGGCTTGGAACAAGTAGAGATCGTACACACCGCCGAACTCGATGCCGAGCGCCTCGGCTTGTGCATCGAGGTCCACCGAGCCTTGGATGGGGCCGTGCACCCCTCCCAGGTCGATGGCGAGGTGGCCGTTGATCGAGGAAAACAAGCCAAAGCGGCTGCGGGTGAATCAATCGCGAAGCCTCGGCTCTCCTCGCCGAAGAAATGCGAGAGAAAACAATTCACTCTAGCCGAAGGCTGGGTGCCTCCTGTTAAAGTCCGAGGCACGCGTGCCTGGTCCGTCCCGTGTCTTGCTCGGTTTCTCCCTGTTGCTGGCAACCCTGCCCGCTCGCGCCGAGAGAAATCTCGCCGACACGCCCGATGCTCTGCCGGGCATCCACCGCATCGGCGTGGCCGGAATGCCCGGGCCGCGTGCCAGCAGCGCGGTATCTGCGGGCTATGGCTTGACCGAGGCTCAGGAGGGGGAAGATGGCGCCCATCATCGTGTCATGGGCTCGGTCGCTGCCTCGGTCTCACCGCTCACCTACCTGAGCATCGCGGCGCGGGGCGATGGGCGGTACGACTCTCACCCCGATGACGGCATGGGCACCGACAGCGGGAGCGTGCTCGATCTCACCCTCATCGCTCGTGGCGGAGCGCCCGTCACCCCAACGCTGCACTTGGGCGGCGAGTTTCGCTTCCGTCTGCCCGGTACGGAAGAAGCTGGTGAATCGCTCGACAGTCCCAGCTTCGACGCCAAGGCTCTTGCCTCCTACGTACCCGACGTCGGCCCCGTCATTGCGGGCTACGCCGGTTACCGCTTCGACTCCAGCGAAAGCGCCGGCCTCGATGCAGCGCGCCTTCGGCGAGGAGACCGGATCGCCCTCGGCGTGAGCGAATTCGACGCGCTTTTGCTCGGCATCGGGGCGGCCCAGCGGTGGGGGGAAAGCGAGCTCCTCGTGGAGGCCAGTTGGGACCTGCTCATCGGAGAAGATGCCCCCCCCATCACCGAGTCCCCTTTGCGGGGAACGCTCGGCTTTCGCAGATATTTCGATCCTCGCGCCGCGCTGGAACTGATTGCCACGGCCGATCTCGGCGGCCGACCTGGGTCACTCCCAAACGATCCTCTCGTTCCCATCGAGCCTCGAATCAGCTTGAGCGTTGGCTTCAACTACCGATTCGTCACACCGCCAACGAAAGCAGCACCTCTTCCCCCGCCGCCGCCCCCGGCTCCCCCTCCCCCGGAAGCGAAGCCGGCCGAGCCCGAGCCCCCGCCTCCCAAACCGGAGCCGAAGTTTTCCTCGGTGCGGGTCACCGTAGTCGACCAAACCGGACATCCCATCAGCGACGCCGAGGTGGTGGTCGAGGTTCACCCCCCGGGCGAGCCCGAACCAGCTCGCTTCGTCTTGCCGCTGCGCGAGCGAAACGTCTACGAGGCGGAGCGCATCCCCCTCGGCGAAGCAAATGTCCTGGTGCGAGCCGATCTCCTCAAGGATCATCTGCAATCGGTGCAGGTAGTCGAAGGTGAGGTCAGCGAGGTCGAAGTCCGACTCGAACCCAAGGCCAGAGGCTCGCAGATTCGAGGACTCGTTCGCTCTTACGCGGGTCAGGGCATTGCCGCATCGATAAGAATCGAGCCGATCGGGAAGACCACCCAAAGCGCCGAAGATGGAACCTTCGAGGTAGATGTGCCCCCGGGGAGCTACGAGGTTATCATCGAGGCCGAAGGATTCCGTCCCCAGCGACGTCGGCTTCGTGTGAGCGAAGACGGCGTCACCGTCTTGAATGCCGACCTGCAAGCCAACACGCGCTGACCTGAAAGGCCTCGGGCCTCTTCTGCTGCTGTTGGTTTGTCTTGCCGCTTTCCTTCCCGCATGCCAGCGCTGCAGCGAAACACCGCCGCTCGCCAAGCTGCGCGAGAAGACAGGGTCCGTGGATCGCGACCGTGCAAGCGCGGTGGGAAACTGGACGGTGGCCGAGGTGGGCGGTGAATATGCGATCGGAGATGGCGTGCGCACCGCAGTTGCTGCGGGTGCAACCCTGGATCTGGACGACGGGAGCGTGCTCGCTCTCGAGTCGGACACGCTGATCCGCTTTCTCGACAAGCCACCTGATGCAGCGGAGCACGCCCTGCGCGTCGAAACCGGTCGAGCGTCGCTCGAAGCCGGAGGATCGGGCGCCACGATTCGTACGAGTTTCGGCGTGGCGCATCTGGAAGGTGGCTCCAAGGTGCAGCTCGAACGTGCCGATCGGGGCCTGCGCTACGAGGTCCTCGTCGGCTCAGCCCGTTTCGAGGACGGCTCCGGCAACTCCACGGAGCTCGACGCAGGCGAAGCGATCTTGGTCGACGTGGGGGCAGCCATCCTCGAGCGTTACGAGGCTGGTTCGAAGGAAGGCTCAGCATCGCCCGAGAACGTCGAGCCCCCCACGGATGAGGCCGCACGGACGGACGAGGACCAAACGGGCCCCGTGAGCGCCGTGGTTTCTGGCAATGGCATCCTGGTCCAGCGCCCCGGTTCGACGGACTTCGTTCCTCTCGAACCCGGCGAGGAGAAGCTCGACGCGGGCAGCACTCTGAAGCTTCCGTCCAAGACAAGTGTCGATCTTTCACGAGGACGACACCGAGCGACCCTACGGGGCTCCGGCGTGTTCTTGGTCGGAGGTGCCCAAACCTTCGTCGAGGCGCGCAGCGGCACCGTGAGCATCGCCTCCTCGGGCAGGGTGAAAGTTTCTGTGCCCGGCGGAACCATCCAGACCAGCGCTGGGGGCACAGCCGAGCTCACCGCGCTCGGGAAAGAGGGCACTCAGATTCGGGTCACGTCGAAAAGTGTGACCATTGAAGGAACCAAAGATACCGAAACGGTCCTCGCAGGTCAGACGGCCGTCCTCAGCCCTCGGGGAAAGGTCGGTGTCACGGGGCGCGGTCTCGACTTCGCCGATCTGGACGCGCGTGCCGGCGAGTCGTTCGTCATCCATGACCCGAGCCCCCCGACTGCCGTGCGCTTCCTCTTCGGACAAGAGTGCGACGAAGGCGTCATTCGCCTGAGCGGGCGCACTTCGTCCTTCGCAGGAGGAGCGAAATCCGTAGCCCTCGCTTTGAACACGGGCAGAACGGCGTACGCGCTGCGCTGCCTGGGACCGGAAGGTGAGAACAAGACGCCCGCCGCCCAGGGGACCATCACCGTCCTCCGCGACGCGGGGACCCGGGTCGTACCGAAAAAGCCGCCGGTCACGGCCGTCGAAGTCGATGGCCGCCGCTACACGGTCCTGTATCAGAACCAGCTTCCTCAGGTTTCGTTTCGCTGGTCGAAGGCACCGCCGGACACCAAGAGCTTTCAACTCCGAATTACCGGCCCCGAGGGGAACCGCACCTACACGACCTCGGCTCCGCAGCGCACCTTTCCATCGGGAACCCTGAACGAGGGAACCCATCGGGTCTACTTCGAAGGGGGAGGGCGAGTTTCCCGACAATCGACCGTTACCATCCGCTTCGACAATGCAGCTGCGATGGCTCGCCTCGAGACCCCCATTCAGACTGACGCGGCTCCCGGTTCGGAGCTCACGATCGCCGGCACCGCGATGCCGGGATGGGACGTGACGGTAAACGGTCAGTCTGTCGGTCAGGACGCATCCAATCGATTCTCCGCCACGGCAAAAATGCCGACCGAAAACCGCTCGATTGCGGTACGACTCGCGCACCCGACGCGCGGAACTCATGTCTACCTGCGCCGGGCTGCGGGCAGCCAATGACGGACGGAGATCACAAGAGCAACCGACACCGTGGGGAGGACCTCGACGACCGTCAGTCGACGGGCTCCCGCTCGCGCAATCGTCGTCCCACCACCGGAGACCGTCGTTCCTACGACGACGCTTTGGAGGGTCAGGTCGTCCTTGGACGCTACCGCATCCTGCAACCGCTGGCGCGGGGCGGCATGGGCGTCGTGTACCTCGCACGCATCGAAGGCGCCGCCGGCTTCTCCAAGCCGGTAGTTGTCAAGAGAGTGCTACCGCACCTCGACGAGCAGGAGGCATCGCGCCAGCAGTTCATCCGTGAAGCGCGGATCCTCTCGCATCTGCAGCACCCCGGCATCGTAGGCGTCATCGACTTCGCCGAAACCGACGACGGCTACTTGATGGTGCTCGAGTACGTGCATGGCTACCACCTCGGTCGCTGGCTCCGCTACGTCGTCAAGCAGCGGGGTGCGATGAATTGGCAGCTCGCCGCGCTGGTGCTGATTCGCGTTCTCGACGCGCTCGAATACGCTCACACCTACTCTCGGTCGGACGGAAAGCCCCTGGGGATCGTCCACCGCGACGTGTCGCCGGGCAACGTTCTCATCGACCTCGAGGGCAACGTCCGTCTGCTCGACTTCGGCATCGCCCACGCCAAGGGCGACACAGACGAGTTCAAGACGGAGGAAGGCATCCTGAAGGGGAAGCTCCCATTCATCGCACCCGAGGTCTACGGTGCGAGCAGAGCCAGTCCCCGATCCGACGTGTACGCCTGCGGCGTCGTGCTGTACCAGCTTCTCACCGGACGAAACCCGTTCGTCGGCAAGTCGATGAGCGAAACCGTGAACCTGGTGCTTTCGCACACGCCGGAGGCAGTATCGAAAGTTCGGAGCGACATCCCCCCGCAACTCGACTCGGTGGTGGACCTCTCGCTCTCCAAGGACCCCGAGCTTCGCTTCCAAAGTGCGGATGAAATGGCCTCTGCTCTGCGTGAGCTGCTCCCACGTCCGGAGACGGAGATCAGGCAGCATTTCAAAGAGGTGATTCGGACGGACTTCAGCGGCGACATGCCGGAGCTCCTGAACCTGACTTCGCTCACAGATTTGGAAGCTGCCTGGCAGGCCTCCGGCTCCGGAGAGTTGGAAGGCTCCCTCTTGCGCTCGAGCTTGCCTCCGCCCCTCGAGTCCGACGCTACCGACCTCGTCAAGACGACGCATCACTCGTCGGATCAAACCGAATCGAGTCCGAAGCGCGCCGACGATTCGGATCCGACCGACCTGATCAGCGCCCTGCATACGCCGAACACCGGCACCGCCGCGCCCGCTCAAACGGGCGTAAGCTCGAAGACCTTCGTCCTCGCCATCATCGGCGCGGCGGTGGTGGCCGGCCTCGCGGCGCTGGCTGCCGTCGTGCTCACACGCCCCGAGCCGACGGAAAAGCCGTCTCGATTCCTGGTTGTCGAGCGCCCCTCCGATCGCGTGACCGTGTCGAGCAACGCACCGGAGAGTGAAGAGAAAACTCCCGAATCCAGCGACCCCGACGAGGGAACCGCATCGGATCCCGCGGCGGAGGACCCGCCTGGGCCACCGTCGGAAACAACGATCGCAGCCGCACCCACCGTCAAGCAGGGTGCGACCGGGAAGAACCCGTCCGGTGCAGACGACCTGTCGCAGGCGTTCGCCAGACGCCAAGGCGCGATTCAGAATTGCTTCGCCCGAAATGCCGAGAGTCTCGAGGGCTCGCCGCAAGTCAGCGTCCGCTTCCAGGTCGCCCGCGACGGTCAGGTCGAAGCCGCTTCCCTCAGCCCTCAAGCTCTTTCGGGAACCTCGCTCGGTCAGTGTATCCTTTCCGTCGCGCGCTCGACGAAATTTGGCGCTCACGAAAAGCCGGTAACTTTCACGATCCCAATCACTGCGCGGGCAGTGAAACGCTAGCTCCCCCGCGAGCTCAGGGCGGAGGCAGAACGCTTCGTCGGACTTGAAGCAGGCTCAACAAGTCCTCCGGGCGCATCAGCTCCGCTTCGAGGGAGCCAAAGGTGACCTTGTCGCCGAATCGTACCGGTGTGGGCACCTTCGGTCGCAATCGACGGCCGTTGATGCCTGTGCCATTCGACGACTCAACGTGTCCGGTTCACAAACCCCACGAAAGTTAGGGATTGCGAACCTCCCCGGTCGCGCCTGTGTACGCCGGCACCGGTGTTGTTCATGGCAGGGTGCTTTTTCCGCACCCTGCTAACGAACGCTCACGGGAATGGAACAGCTGACGAAGTCCAGTGTGGTGTCGATACGGAAGTTCGACAGGCTCGTGTGGCGCTCAGCGTGGAACAGATCCAAGGGGTACACCCCGCCCACCTCGATGCCGAGCTCGTCGGCCATCACATCCAGATCGATTTCGGCTTCCTGAACGACGTGGACGCCCCCCAGATCGAGAGCCAGTCGTCCATTCACGAACACGAAGACGTCATCGTCTCCCGTGAAGCGGAAGAGCTCGCCACCGTTGTAGCGGAACTCGGTGTGGAACTCGCTCGTGAAGTGGAAGTTGTGGTCGTTGCCTTGGTTGCCGAAGCCCGCGTCATCGAGCGGGAAGAAGGAGTTGCTCTCGAAGGTGAAGACCCCGGCGTTCGGCTCCAGGTGAAGGTAGAGCTCGAAGGCCTCGTTCACGTCCTCGACGCTGCGATACCACTCTTCGAAGGCAGCCGCGCCGTGAGTCGTCGCCGTGCCGGCCCCGCCCGCATAGACGGGTTTCAGGTCAGAACCCAGTTGCTCTGCCACGATACCGCGGTCTTCACCGAGCTCGGCCTCGAAGTCCTCGTGGCTGCTCGTGAAGTCCCGCACCACACCAGCGAGGATGTTGCCGCATTCGTCGGTGCGCCCGTCTCCCGTGCCCCCTCCGCTTCCGCTGCCATCGAGGGTGGGACCGAGCTTGTATCCCCCATTGTCCGTCGCGGTGAAATCGGACGGGAGCGGTTGCGGCCCACCCGACCCTTGGCTCCCAGCCGACCCACCGGAGCCTCCGTCGACCGAGATCGTGGTGCCCGGGCCGAGGTTGATTCCGCCGTCGCCGTCGGTCTCCGCCTCACCTTCGTCGGAGCTGCAGCCGGCGAGCAAAAGCAGAGTTCCTGCCCAGAGAATCTTCGATCGGATCATTTTCGGGAGTCTCCTGTGGCGATCATCACTCGTGGCGATCGTCATGAGAAAGAGCGACAGGAACACCGAGGCGCCCCCTCGTGCCTGGTTCGGCCCTCACTTTTTGGTGCCCCGAACTCGTCGCAGCCCAATCAACGAAAGCCGGTGAGTCGTGCACAGAAGCGTGACCTGTCTGGGCCTCCTCGCCAATAGTGAAAGAATCGGACTCCGCAAACACACACAGACACACACAAGTCACGCGACGTTCTACCCGACGAAGCGTGCGCCGTTGGATGCGCATGTCGCTCGACCCCAGGCGCCTCAATCACTGGAAACCCATGGACAAAGCGGTCTCGATTGGACGAGCCATCGAAGCGTGGTCGACGGAACCTCGAGTGGCATCGAGTGACGTCGAGCGCCGAGGACCACCTGCCTCGTTGCCGTACCGCTCGCCAGCGCGGTCCCCGCAACGCAGGGATGCCGTACCCCGGGTCCTCCCAAACGCTCCCTCCGTCGCGCGCTGAACGAAGTGGGGTTCGCCAGCAAGCGAGGACAGGTACGTGGGCGTATTTCGAGGGGAACTTGACAATGCCCTCACGCGTGGAGGCACCCGGGTACTTGAAGCCCTCGCAGCTGTCGTTCAGTCGTCGTCGCAAGGACGCGGGTGTTCCAGGCTCGCTCCGCGGAAAGGCCCAGGGCCTCTAGGCGGGGCAAGATGACCTCGAACACGGTGTCGTAGAAGAGCAAACGCGCCTCATCGCCCGAGCACAGGCCCAGGCGTTCGTCCCCCGGCGCGGCTTGCCCGGGGGGAATGTGCTGCAGTTCATGCTGCTCGAGATGGCCCAGGGCCGCGCGGAGGTAGGCCCCGAGGCGATCCTTCGCGTCATCGTCCAGCGTCGGAACGACTTCGGCGCAGAGCTTCCATCCGAATCGAGCATGGCCGACTTCGTCCGCATAGATCCGGCTCAGAAGGTCGCGAAGCGGACCCTCCGGCATCTCCAGTCGTTCGGCTCCGATCAGAGCCACGGCAACGGTCTCGCTGCAGGTGCACACGCTGAGAACGTTCCGGAGCACCCCCTCGAGGGGTGAAACCTCCGGATGATCGGGCACCGGACGCGGCGACGCGATCCGAGCCCGCGCCTCGCCCCCGACCGCCTCCACCACGGCGCCGCAGAGCACGCCGTGCTGCCGTTCTTCGGCAGAAAACCCACGACACTCGTTCGCTCGCTCGGCAGACAGCCCCGCCCTCTCGAGCTGCTCGGCCAAACTCTCGAACACTCGGTGAGACCGGTACTCGTTCACCATCCGGCCGTGCCACGTCGCGATTGCACGCTCGCGGAGGTACGGAGAGACCTCACCCAGTTCGGGGCGAAGC
Source organism: Polyangiaceae bacterium (assembly GCA_050289625.1). GTDB lineage: Bacteria > Myxococcota_A > Polyangia > Polyangiales > Polyangiaceae > NIC37A-2. Next base: position 33,918 of record JBNKGC010000039.1, read on the forward strand.
ACACGCGCCTGTCGCCTGAGGTCGAGCTCGAACGTCATGCCCACCCTCCCGAGAACGCGGGAGGCGGAGGGGGGCCCCAGGGAGCGCAACGACTGATGTCGGCCCCTTCGACCACTTCACAGCAACCGCTGAACGGTCCCGTGTAAAGAGGCTCCTCCCCCTCGAGGGCGGCACTGCAGCAGGCCTGCACCAGGGGATTGGACTGCGCCATCTCGAAATCGCTCCACAGGCCAGACTCGCTCTGGGTCTGGAGCGCGGCGATCGACTCGGCGCAGCAAGCTTGGTCGTCGACGCAGCCCGCCGACCCTCCCGCACCTCCCAGCGCGGAGCTTTCCGCCCCGCCGCCGGGGGACGAACCGCCCGCGGCGCTCGAGCCGCCCGCAGTCACGAGGACGCCACCCGCACCCGTTCCTCCTGACGGGGCGTTGCCCGACGACGATCCACTGCCCTCGGGCAGCATGCCGCCGCCTCCCGCCGAAAGCGCCGTTTCGCCCCCCGTCGCCGATCCGTCGGGCTGACTCGTCACGTCGCCCCCTGTGGTTCCCCCACATCCCGCGATCCCGAGCAGCGCGACCTTGGAAACAGCAAGCAGGGCCTTTCGTCGTACCTCTGGTGTCATCCGAATGCCTCCTTCGCTGGCAAAGGTGCCGAATCCCTCTACCAAGGTGAAGACGTATTTAGAAAATGGAATGCATTGACTAGCTTTACAATCCGTGACCCTTCATTCCCTCGACAACCTGCGCTGTTTCTTGGCCGCCGCCCGCCTGGGGAACTTCACTCGGGCGGCGAGAGAGTGCGCGCTCACGCCGGCGGCATTCGGTCAGCGAATCCGCCAGCTCGAGGGGCGGGTGGGGGCCCCGCTGTTCGAACGCACGACGCGGCGGGTGCGCCTCACCGACGCGGGTGAAGCGATATTGCCCCACGCGGAACGATGCCTCGACAGCGCCACCGAGTGCGTCCGGGCGGCGACAGGAGAGCTGCGCCAGCGTCCCCTCGATCTGATGCTGGGAACCCGTCACGAGCTCGGGATGAGTTGGCTTCTGCCCCAGTTCGACGACCTCGAAGGCTCGTGGCCCGGGCTCCGCATTCACTTGTACGTGGGTTCGGGTCCCGACCTGTTGGCGAAGACGCGATCGGTGGAGGTGGACTGCGCCATCACCTCGTCTCGTTTCAGCGACGCTCAGCTCGATTCGATTCGACTGCACCGGGAGGACTACGTTCTCTGCGCGTCCCGAGAGCTGCTCACAGGAAAGCCCCTCCGCACGGAGACCGACGCGCACGGGCACACGCTGCTCGACATCTCTCCCGACCTCCCCCTCTTCCACTACTTGGCCGACGTCGCGGACACGGAGCGTCCCCTTCGGTTTGCGAGCCAGGTCAGCCTGGGAAGCATCGAAGCCATCCGCACGCGAGTTCTCGCCGGGGCGGGAGTCGCGGTACTTCCCCACTATTTGGTACGAGGCGACCTCGAAAAACGGCACTTGCGACGGCTGCTTCCTCGACTGAAGCCTCGCCACGACTTCTTCCGACTGGTTTTTCGCTCGAACGACTCCAGGCGTCCGCTCTTCGAAGCGCTGGCGCACAAGCTGCGCCGAGCCCCGCTCTCTTGAGGTGACCGCTCTGCTGAAGCGACCGCGACCCTCATCGACGACCGCGCGCGTGCTGTGGCTGTGCCGCGCAACCGACCTCAGCGACCACCCCTCGAGCGTGCGCCGTCAGTGGCCTTCTCGAGCGGCGACGTGGAACGCCTTGAGCTCGGCCATGGCGACCATCGGGAGGTACCGGCAGAAGAGCAGAAACAAGGTGAAGAACAGGCCGAAGCTCCCGGCCAGGGTCATGTAGTCGAACGGCGTGGGGAGGAAGAGTCCCCAGTTCGCCGGGAGGAAGTCGCGCGTGAGGGAAGTGCAGACGATGACGAAGCGCTCGAACCACATTCCGATGTTGACGATGATTCCGACGACGAGGGTGACCCAAACGTTGGTGCGCATCTTCTTGAACCAGAAGACGTGCGGCGCGACCACATTGCAAAAGATCATGGTCCAGTACGCCCAGGCGTAGTTGCCGAACACCCGATTCAAGAACGCAAACTGCTCGTACAGCGCCCCCGAGTACCACGAGATGAACATCTCGGTTACGTACGCGTAAGCGACCATCAATCCCGTCGCCAAGAGGATCTTGTTCATCACTTCGAGGTGGCGGATCGTGATGATGCGCTTCAGCCCGAAGAACTGTCTCGCGGGAACCGCGAGTGTGATCACCATGGCGAAACCTCCGAAGATGGCGCCCGCCACGAAGTAGGGCGGAAAGATCGTCGTGTGCCAGCCGGGCAGCTGCGCCGTTGCGAAGTCGAACGACACGACCGAGTGAACGCTCAGCACGAGCGGAGTCGCGAGTCCGGCCAAGAGGAGGTAGGCGCGCTCGTAGCGGTGCCAACCTCGGGAAGAGCCACGCCAGCCGGTCGCAAAAAAGCCGTAGAGCATGCGGGCCGTCGTGCCCCGCGACCGATCACGCAAGGTCGCGAAATCAGGGATCATTCCCATGTACCAGAAAAGCACGGAGACCGTCGCGTACGTTCCGACGGCGAAGATGTCCCACTCGAGGGGGCTTCGAAACTGGGGCCACATCCCCATCTGATTCGGGATCGGCACCATCCAGTACGGGAGCCACGGACGGCCGATGTGAATGCCGGGAAAGATTCCAGCGCAGATCACCGCGAAGATCGTCATGGCCTCGGCGAAGCGATTGATCGCGGTTCGCCAGTTTTGACGCAGGAGGTAGAGAATCGCGCTGATCAGGGTGCCGGCGTGGCCGATACCGACCCAGAAGACGAAGTTGACGATGGGGAAGCCCCAGGCGACGGGCATCGCGTTCCCCCAGGCGCCGACTCCGTTCCAGAAAACGTATCCGACGCTCGCGCCGAACGCCCCGAGCAGACCCAGGCTGAACGCGAGCGCGACGTACCATGCCTTGGGCGGAGGCTGCGTCCCCGCGATGCGATAGACGTTGTCGGTGATCCTCGCGAGGTCGTTGTCCCCCTGGGGCGCCCCTTGGTACGGGTTTGCCGTCGTCGATGTCAAAAGGCCGTCCCCCCCGCGAGGTCATCGAATCGATCCCGACCCCCCTGGGGCGATGAACGTTCCGACAGAGCTCGCAGAACGTCGATGAGCACGCGGAGCGGGCAGCGCGTCAAGCCCGTGAGGCCAATCGCGCTCCGCGGGCGCTCTCCGCAGCCGTTCCTCAGTGAATCCCTGGTTGCAGGAAGCGTTGCAGCTTCCCTGAGGTGCACGCCTCGGGTGAGGTGGTGACTAGTGAGCGGCCTCTGCCGACGAATGGCCGAGGATCTTTCGCAAGGTCACGTTGAGGCGTGGCTCTGTCACTCCGAGCTGCCGCGGCAGACCATGCCGATAGTGACGCTGCGTACTGCCCCCCATCACGAGCAGGCTCCCGCTCGGCAGGGACAGCGAGTGAGGCTTTTCCTTCCCGCGTTTGGGCGCCACCACGAACCGCCGTTCCGCACCGAATGAAAACGACACCACGACTGGCGACGGACCGAGCTCCGGCTCGTCGTCCGAGTGCCTGCCCATGCTGTCCTTCCCATCGCGGTAAAAGTTGAAAAGCGCGTGGTTGAAGTCCTGACCCGCGTATTTCCGCGCCACCTCGAACAGCCGCGTCAGAGACGGCCCGCCTGTCCGGGGCTCGAGTGTCTGTCCCGAGTAGGTGTAAGGCAGGTTCCCCGCCCATCCGACGAGACGCGGCTGCATGACCCGGCGACCGAAAAGGACGATTTCGCGCTGCTCGAAGTCGGTTTCCTCGACCAACACGCGCATCAGCTGTGCGGATTCCTCCGGCGCCCACAGCTCCTGGACGAGCAGGAGGAAGGCGTCGTGGGCCAGATCGATTCTTCGAACGACACTCATCTCGTCACACACGAACCCGGGAGCGGTCGCGGAGCCCAGACCTCCCACCATCAAGATGTCAACCCAATTGAGTGCGTTTTGGGAGAGCTTTCGGACGAAAGTGCGCGGGCCCTCGCCCGGTCATGTAGGCCAACTTCCCCCTCTTCAAGGGCACTTCATGAAGGAGACCGACTTTTCTTGAAGATGCCGCACAGAAACCGGGTAGAAACGGGCGCTCACTCACGTTAAACCGTGGCGCGACCGGCTCGGCCCGCCAAGGCCGGCCTTTCCCGGCGAGGCGGTTCGAACCCGCGTTCATGGGCAGAGCACAAACATTCGAACGGGCACCTGGGGGGAGGCCGTATCGCTATCAGACGATGACGAAATCCGCACCCGCCGCTTCGCTCCCCCGCAACTTTCTGAGTGGCTTCCGTCAGTCACCCGCGCCGTTCTTCGGTCGCGAGATCCCGCAGGTGGCCTGCTCGCGCTGGTCGTCGCGCCGCCAGCTCGGACCAGGTTTCGAAATTCGATCGGCTTTCCAGCCCATCTACAGCGTGGCCCATTCGGCCGCCATCGGGCACGAAGCGCTTCTGCGAGGCGATGGCCCCCGAGGGCCGATGGGTGCGGGTGACATCATCGCTTCCCTGAGCCACCAGTGGTCCGCCGCGCAAATCGACGAGGCCTGTGCTCGGCTTCATCTGAGCACCTTCTCGCGCCAGGCTCGCGAAGGTTGGCTCTTCCTCAACGTCAGCCCCGACGTTCTCTCGGATCGCACGACTGCCCAGCGCATGTTCGGAAGCTGGCTCCGTGAGTCCGGTGTGGGACGGGGCCGCGTCGTAGTCGAAATCGTGGAGAAGGAAGCGCGAAGCGAGCAAGAACTCGCGTGCGCCATCGAAGGAATTCGGGATGCCGGCTGCCTAGTGGCCATTGACGACTTTGGAGCCGGGGAGTCGAACTTTCAGCGGATTTGGCGGATGCGTCCCGACATCGTGAAGCTCGACCGGGGCATCCTCGAAGAGGCCTGCCAGCACGCACACGTTCGCCAACTCGTGCCCGGGATCGTCTCCCTGCTTCACGAGGCCGGCTGCCTCGTCGTGCTCGAGGGGATCGAAACCGAAGAGCAGGCCATGGTCGCCATGGAAAGCGACGTGGACTTCGTGCAAGGCTACCTGTTTTCGCGACCGAGCGAGGATGCTCCAGATCCAGCCGACGCGCGCGCCGTGTTCGAACGATTGTTCGTTCGCTTCCAACGAGCCGTGCGGGGCCGACGAGAACGGGACGAGGGATACTTCGATCTGTTCACGGTGCCCTTCCAAGATTGCGCCCGCTCTCTCGAGGAGGGAGAGCCACTGTCGAGCGCCGCTCAGTCCCTGATTCGAATGCCAAGCACACAGCGGGCGTATCTTCTCGACTCGGAGGGGCGCCAGGTGGGGACGAATCTCGAGAGCCCGTTCAGCGCGTCGACCGAGACGATGGAGTTCTCACCGTTCGCGAGCTCGGAGGGAGCCAACTGGTTCCGCCGCCCCTACTTCAGGCGCGCCGTATCTCGCCCAGGCACCCTGCAGATCTCACGGCCCTATCTCTCGGTGCGCGACGCGACCCGGTGCGTGACGCTGAGCATGGGGCTGCACATCGCGGGTGATCTGCGCGTTTTGTGCCTCGATCTTGACTTCGATCCCGACGACGACGCACCAAGCTCACGGTCGATTCTGCTCCCGACGAACCACCTCGCCGGCGATCGCTAAGCCCCGGCGCAAATGCGATTCGGACATCGTAGAACCCCAACGGCGCGACGCCCCCCTCCGTAGAAGGAGGCGCGGCGCGCCGCGACGACGAGCAGCCCGGGGCCGCCACCAGCCCAGAACAAACCAAGTCACGCGAGGCCGAAGGCCGAGGAGTGACGAGGCGCCGCGTCACCGCCGCCGACCAGAT
>JBNKGC010000040.1:0-38607 GCA_050289625.1 Polyangiaceae bacterium
AAGCGGTCCGACGCTTGTTGCTCGAGACACGGGGAGCTGGGGAAAATTTACAACGATTTCATGGGGCGACACTCGAGGAGGGTGTGTCCCCAACCGATTCCGTCCGTCTCCGCGACGAGGTGGAGGCCTGCGCGCTCCACGCATTCGAGAACGGTACCCGAATCGTACATGCGGCTATTTCCGTTCGCGAGGCACGTGAAATAGAGGGAGGAGGCGCGAAGGCAAAGCGCCGCAACGTCTAGGGTCTGCCGATCGCAGAAGGTGTCGAGAATGAAAACTCGAGCGTCGGGACGCAGAGCCCGCCGCACCGACGTCAGAATTCTGAGCATTTCGCGTTCGGAGAAGCAGCACAGGAACTGGCTCATCCAGACGACATCCGCGTCGTTCGGAAGGGGCACCTCGCCGTCCATCGGATCGGCCCTGCTGGGCTCGCTCCGAGCTTCGCCACGGTCCATCCCCGCCAGAAAGTCGACGGGGAAAAAACGGACACGGTCCGAAAAACCCGCTTGTGCCACCGCTCGCTCGCAGACGGCCAGCTGCCCTGGGAGATCCGCCACGGTGATGGTCACCGAGGGATCCCGCTTCAGACAAGCCAGGGCGAACTTCCCCGTGTTCGCTCCGATGTCGAGCAGTCGCCTCGGCTGATCACGCAACACCGCGGGCAGCACGAGCTCGAACGCCCGGTCGGAGTAAAAGTGATCGAACTCGAACCAGCTGGTGCGCTCCGGTTCCCCCAGCGACGAAAGCGCCTCGTAGATGGTGGTCTGGTCTCCCAGCTCGCGCAGCCCGGCCGGTTCCCCGGACTCGATCGCCTCCGCCAAATGGGTCATTGGCCGATAGCAAACGTCGCGGACGAAGTTCATGTTCGCGCGGGTCATCGGATCCCGCTCGAGCAGCGCGGCCACGCGGGTCGGGCGGTAACGTTCACCGTCACGCTGGACCAACCCAGCGCTCATCCCCGCTTCGAGCAGCACCGTGAGCCCGTAGCCACTCGTGTTCGTGCTCGCCTCGAGCTCCGCCACGGTGCGCCCAGCAGAGGCGCCCGCCACGAGCTCGCGCAGCACGCCTCGATCGCGGAGAACGCACGCCGCCTGAAACAGGATGGGGGCCCAGATCAGCGCCTGGGCGTCGAAGGCAGCCTTCAGGCCGTTCGCCCCGACACCTCCCCGGCGCCGTCGCGGCCGTGGCCTGCCGGGCGGTGGCGTAGCCTCGGGTCGGGTCGCCGGGGACGCCTCGCTTTTGGTCCGGTGAGATGACATGGCGACGCAGGCAGCAGAGCCGCGGGGGCGAAGACCGATCAAGGCCTCCCCACGAGCCCCCGCATGACGCGATGCTCGAATATAGGCGCTAGCTTCCCCAGCCGCTCGCCTTTTTCACGCACCCGCGTCGTGGTAACCACCCCGCTCCCATGCGGTACCAAGCTGCGCTGCTGCCCACCCTGAAAGAAGCACCCTCGGATGCCCAGAGTCAGAGCCACGTTCTTCTGACGCGGGCGGGTTTCATCCGACAGGTCGGCGCGGGGATCTACAGCTTTCTCCCGCTGGGGTTTCGCGTACTCCGGAAGATCGAGGAGATCGTGCGCCAAGAGATGGACCGCGCGGGAGGGCAGGAAGTGCTTTTGCCAGCACTCCTCCCAGCGGACTACTTCCGGGAAACCGGACGGTGGGATCGCTTCGGAGACACCCTGCTTCGCCTCCAGGACCGGCGCGGCGGGGATTATCACCTCGGCCCCACCCACGAGGAAATCATCACCGACCTGGCTCGGCGTGAGATCCAGAGCTACCGGGACCTGCCGAAGAACCTGTACCAGGTTCAAACGAAGTTCCGCGACGAGCCACGCCCGCGTGGCGGCCTCCTGCGCGGGCGCGAGTTCATCATGAAGGACGCCTACTCTTTCGACGTGACGGAGGAGAAGGCTCTCGAGAGCTACGAGCGGATGCGACAAGCGTACCAGCGCGTCTTCGAGCGACTCGGCTTCGACTTCCGCATGGTGAGCGCCGACTCGGGCGCGATGGGTGGCAGCAAGAGCGCCGAGTTTCAGATCTTGGTGCAGAGCGGCGAAGACTTCCTCGCGGCGTGCTCCAGCTGCGACTTTGCGGCAAACCTCGAAGTCGCATCGGCCCCCGCTCCCGAGCTCCCCGAAACTCCCGCCGATCTACCTGCAATGGAGCGCCTCCACACGCCGGGCGCATCTTCCATCAAGGACGTGTCGAGCTTCCTGAAAGCCTCGCCGAAGCGTTTCCTGAAGAGCCTGGTGTACGTGGCTGGCGGCGAGTTGGTGCTCGCCATCGTGCGGGGCGACCACGACGTGAACGAAATCAAGCTCGCTCGCGCCCTGGGACAGAACGAAGTTTTTCTGGCTGGGGCCGAGGACGTCACCAAGGCGACGGGAGCGGCGGTGGGCTTCGCCGGCCCCGTGGGTTTCTCGGGCCGAGTCGTCATCGATCCGGACGCCGCGGCCGTGCTCGACGGCATCGCTGGCGCCAACGAGACCGATCACCATCTTCTCCATGTGCGCTTCGGTCGTGACTTCGAGGCGACCGTTGCTCCTCTCCGAACCGTGGTGAAGGGCGACCCGTGCCCGGTCTGCGGTTCCAGCCTGGAGATCTTCCGCGGCATCGAAGCGGGACACATCTTCGTTCTCGGCACCTACTACTCCGAGAAGATGCACGCCCTGTTCCTCGACGAAAAAGGCGAGAAGAAACCCGTCGTCATGGGGTGCTACGGCATCGGCATTTCACGCCTGGTGGCAGCGCTCGTGGAGCAGCACCACGACGCGGGCGGAATCCTGTGGCCGACGGCCGCGGCGCCCTACCCCGTACACATCGTCCAAGTCGGTCAGAGCGGTGCGGTTCAGGATGCGGTGACGCGCCTCGAAAAAGAGCTCACGGATGCCGGGCTCGAACCGCTCGTCGACGACCGAGACGAGCGACCCGGGGTGAAGTTCAAGGACGCGGACTTGATCGGCCTGCCCTGGCGGATCACGGTCGGTGAGCGCGGTCTCAAGGAAGGCAACGTCGAACTGAAACCGCGGACCGAGCCGAACCCCAAGAACGCCGAAGCCATTCCCCTCGATCAGGCTGCCCAAACGGTCATCGACCGAGTACGCGCAGAGCTTTCCGCCTGACTGGCGCCAGAGACCGAAACCATGAGCACTTCGAAGCGCCGCTTTGCCAGCTCCACCGACGCCGTCCACTCCGGAACGAGCAAGAAGCGCCCGCACAACACGCTTTCGTTGAGCGTGGCGCAAACGGCGACGTACACGTTCGACAACACCGCCGACCTCGAGCAGTACATGCGCGGCGAGGACTCCGATCCCGAACGGGAAGAGTACGGCCGTTATGGAAACCCGACCGTGCGCGAACTCGAGAAGCGCTTGGCGGCGCTCGAGGGCACCTCGGATGCCCTCGCCTTTTCGAGCGGGATGGCGGCCATCACCACTACGCTGCTCGCACTCTTGAAGCAGGGTGACCACGTCGTTCTGTTCCGCGACTGCTACCGACGCACGCGCCAATTGGTCACAACCTGGCTCGGACGCTTCGGGGTGGAGCACACGGTCGTGCCCCCCGGAGACCTGGACGCCCTGGACGCGGCGATTCGGCCCAACACCAAGGTGGTCATCTCCGAATCACCGACCAATCCGTTCCTGTACTGCGTGGATCTCGAGGAGCTGGTGAAGCGGGTGAAGGCCCGGGGTCGCATCCGCACCATCGTGGATTCCACGTTCGCCACCCCGATCAACTGTCGACCTCACGACTTCGGCGTCGACATCGTGATTCACAGCGCGACGAAGTATTTCAGCGGCCACAACGACGTGCTTGGGGGCCTGGTTGCGGGCCCGTCGCACTTGGTTTCGCTGATGCGGGATGCGCGCCACGTCATGGGCGCCACTCTCGATCCCCATGCCGCCTTCCTCATCGCTCGGGGGACCAAGACGCTCGGCCTTCGCGTGAGGCAGCAGAACCAGAACGCCCAGGCGCTCGGTGAAGCCTTGGAGAAGCACCCGAAAATCGAGCGGGTTTTCTACCCGGGGCTGAAGAGTCACCCGTCGCACGCCGTTGCTTCAGCTCAGATGGACGGATTCGGTGGGGTGATCAGCTTCGTCGTCAAAGGTGGAAAAGACGCGGCGTCGCGCCTCGTCGATTCGGCACAGATCCCGCGGATCGCTCCGTCGCTCGGTGGGGTGGAATCACTCATCGAGCAGCCAGCCATCATGAGCTACTTCGAGCTCAGCAACGAACAGCTCAAGGCAATCGACATCGAACCCGCGCTGATTCGCCTGGCGGTGGGCATCGAAGACACCGACGACGTCGTGGCGGACATCCTGCAAGCGCTCGATCGGGTCTGAGGGGGACCGAGTGAGACGCGGGGGGGTGCTGCCAGGGAACCGCGGTCGACTCGACGTCGGCGGTTTGCTCCTCCTCGCTCTCGCATCGACCGCGTGTGAAAAGCCGGCGCGCCCAGAAACCGCCGCTGCAGGTGAGTCGTGCCGCGAGCGCCTGGCGGAGGTGACGCCCACCTTCGACGACCCGCTTCCGATCTCCCTTCCGATTTCCCGGCTCGTGCTCACCGCCCAGGTGACCGAAAGTCACTTGGTCGGCGAGCTCGATCGGCGCATTCCGAAGACCTTGGCAAAGGCGAAGGATCGCAGGGTCGGCGCTGCGGGCCGCGCCAGCTACACGGTGACGCGCGGCAAACCCCAGGTGGAAGCCGGCCGATCGGGCGTGGACGTGATGGTCCCCGTGCAGGCGCGCATCGAGATGTGCAAGCCCTTCGCGGGTGTTTGCGTCACTTACGGCAAGTGCCGTCCCGAGCTCGAAACCCACATGGTGTTACCCCTCACCCTGACCAATGACCTTCGCTTGGAGCGGGCCCGGGGCAGTGTGAAGGCCACCCGCGGATGCCGCATCGGTATCGACGTCACACCCATTGTCCTCTCCGAAGCGCGCAAGGCCCTCGCAGATACGGAGCTTCGCGTGAACGCCGAGCTCCCCGACACACGGGGTCACCTGCAAGAAGCGTGGTCTGCTTTGCAACGGCCGGTCCACGTCGACGAAAGCGACTGCGCGCGCATGAATCCCGACATGTGGATCTACGGGCCAGCTCGACAAGGCGAAGGCGTGATGTCCATCGCCTTGGGCCTCGTCGGAAAAGTCGAGCCAACGAAGGATTGCCTCACGCCGGGCGAAAAACCCGCGAGGTCAGCGGAGTTCCAGCGGGACGTTTCACCGACTTCTCTGCTGCACGTGCCGCGTCGACTTTCCTTGGAGGAGGTGACGCGAGGACTTACGGCGAGTCTTTTGGGCAAAGTCGACGAGACGCAGTCCATCGCCAACGTCGAGGTCGTTCCGACCAAGGACGGACACGTGGGTCTCGGACTCACCCTCGAAGGGGTGATCTGCGGGCGTGCCTGGCTCACAGCCCGAGTGGAGTATGACGCCGCGACGGGGGAGCTCACCCTTCAAGAGGTCCGACGATACCGTCGCGATGGCGAGTTCACTCCGCCTGAAGACTCGAATGAACCACTCCCTGCCGATCCGCTCGTCGCGTATGTGACGAACCTGGGGCGCATGCCAGTGCGCGTCGACATTGCTGGGCTGACAGCACAGCTTCGAGGTTTCGTTCGGGAGACCTCCGACGCGTTCCCCGAAGACGTTCACGTCAACGTGGCCCTCACACCCCTGGGAGGCGCGCCGGCGCTCGTCGGTGCGAAAGAGATCGTCGTCATCGCTCCGGTCGAAGGACAGGCGGTCCTTCGCGCGGGGAAGCGGACCAGCAGTGACGGCGTGCCCTGAATGGCCGGCTCAAAGCCACTGGGACCAATCGCCCGTTCCCAGAACCCAGGCGGCGACCACGAGGTTCGACGCGGCGTGGGCAGCAAACGCCTCACCGAAACGCCCTGTGCGCACGAGAACGAGCGCGTACGCGATCCCGGCGAGCGTTGCCGCGAACCAGCGTTCGTGAAGCACCCCGAACGCGAGCGATGAACCGCCTAGGGAAAGCCAAGTAAAGCTCGAAAGGGGCACTTCTTCGAATCGCGAGTTCTGAAGCCGACGAAACAGGTACCCTCGAAACGAAAGCTCTTCGCAGAGGGGGATCACCAGGATCGATCCAACCACACGGGTAACGAACCAAAACGCTGGGATCGTGGCCAGCACCTCCGGCGCAAGCTCTCTGCGTTCACCTGCCGTCAGAACCCAGGCAATTCCCACCGCCAGCCCCACGCCGGGACCAAGCCACGACACACGCCAGTCGAGGCCTCGATAGCGTTCCAGGAACCAGGCGGCCGCCACACCTCCGGCCGCGATGCGAAGTCCATAGAGGCGATCGAGCCCGGGACTGAGATTGCTGGTCAAGAGCGCCGTCGCGAAGACGGCAAGCATGGGAACGAGAAACGGCGCAGCCGGGTTGGACACCGTTCCCCCGACGTTCAAGGGCTCCGTGGCGCCACCCTGGGGTCGCGCGAAATAGCGAACCGAACTGCCCAACCACAGGGTGCCGAGCGCGATGCCGCAGAAGAACACCCAGCCGAGCTTCGAGTGGAACACCCCAACTGCGAGTCCTGGGGCGCCGAGAGCGCCGATGGCCACCAACGTCGCAACCCGCAACGCATTCGCAAACCACACAGCGGTCACGGCGATGGGCAGGAGAAGGAGCGCTCGTGGGAACCGCAAGTGACCGCGGAAGGCCCAGAGATAGGCCGGCGTCAGCACCGAGATCAGACCCATACCTTCGTAGCCACTGCACGGAGCCGCCACCTCCACGTGAAAGCCCGAGGCTCCGAGAATGCGACTTTCTTGATCAGCGACGGCGTCAGGAAACCCCACGCGCAGGAAGAGATACGCCACCCGGAAGGTCGCACCGGCAAGCGAATCCCAGAGCTCTCGACTCCACTGACCAACGAGCAGCGCGAGTCCTCCGAGTACCATTCCCGAGGCGACGACACCGAGAGCAACCGGGCTCAGAATCGATCGCCCGAAGGCCGCCCCGAGCAGTGCCAGGGCGCTCGCGCCCCCAGCGGCCAACCAGACGGCAAGCCACAAGAGCGGCGAACCAGACGGAGGGGCCGCGCGACCGAGCACGAGCCAGGTCAAAAGAACGAAGACGCCGAACAGGGCGGCGTGGCCGAACACCCAGCCCCGATGCAGAGCCCCCCACCGGGGCGGAGCCGGAAGCCAGCGCACCACCGCCACAGAGGTCGATGCCACACCAAGCGCAGCCACCACGCCGAGCTCACGAAGCCAGCTCAGCCCAGACCACGCGCCACCTCGATCGAGTGCGGGCTGGACGTCGAAAGCGAAGGCAACGACGAGATACTCGAAGAGGAGTAGCGCGCCGCAAATCAAGGGAACCCGCCACACGCCTTCTCGTTCGGTCGAGGCGCGCGGCGTCGTCTCCATGCTCGTCACTGGCCGATCCTACTTCAGCAGTGACCGGGAACCTCGGTCGGACCCGGCCGCTCGAGCCTCACCATGGTGAACATCGAAACGACTCCGGTCCGCCCGAATCCCGCGGGGTGCTCTCGAGCGCGAGGCTCACCGCGCGCGGTGGACCTCGCCGAGCCGCCGGCGCCCTCACGCTGGTGACGTGCGTTGCCGGCGTTCCCTGACGAGGAGAGCGGCTCCGACCACGAGCGAAAGTGCGGCGCCCGCACCGCTGGCGCTCAGTTCGGGCACCTCGACACCGCCGCCGGAGTACGAACCGCCGCCGAAGCCTCCGAACGCGCCACCGGCCGTAGCGGCGCCGCAACCGATGCCCAGGAGGATGAGTAGTAGCTTGAAATACATGACTTCGATCCCAGTTGAACGAATTGACAGACACTATCTCACCCCCGCGCCACCCATTACAACTACTTAATTTGATAAAATTCGAACGGGGCATTTGGCGGGAGGTCAGAGAACGAACGGACTCAACTTTCGATGCCACGAGAGCTCTTGCTGTTTCTATCAGCAAAAAATTCCAAGGTAGGCATACATATGTGGATGGTCATTCTATCAGACCGAGTTCCATAAGCGCCGGCCAAGCCCCCGGGATCGCTCGGCTTCTGGACCAGCCGCACACGCGGATCTCGGGATTTTCAGCTGACCCTCCGCGGAATCCGCCCGCGCGGTCTCCGCCGGGCATCTGGCAACCCCGAGGGCGCCCCTCGAACGCCGCACGAGCGCCGTCCAGGAGCGCCGGCGACGGCCGCAAGGTTGTAGCTCGCGGGACCGTCGCAATCGCGGGCTCGGGTGCCAGGCCACCGCCGGTACCTTAACGGACCAGGACGCCCGTCAAGCTTGAGGTATCGGGGATGGGTGCCAGGCACGTGCCAGGCACGTGCCCTGGTTTCTAGTCAGCCGTACTAAGAAGCGCCTTCGCGACCTTGGGGTCGAAATGCCTTGATTCTAGCTCGAAATGGCGGACCGGTGCCCGGGCTGACTCGTGGCACATGCCTTGCTGATGACTGGATTCAAGTCCGGAAGGACCCGGCGAATCCACCAGAAAGGTCTTCAGCATGCGCACCCTCATCCAGTCTTCTCTTTTCGTTCCCGTCGTCCTGCTCACCGTCGCCTGTGGCTCGGGGTCCTCCGAAGTCGGCGGAGTGGATGCATCGGGCGGCATGGGCGGCACGGGCGGCACCCCATCCAAAGCCTCGGGGGGCTCCACTGCCTCGGGGGGAATGACCTCGTCGGCAGGAGCGACGAACGAAGAGGAGGACATGACGACCGAAACCGAGGAGGACATGCCCCCCGGTAAACTCTCCGACATCGCGCTCGCGGTCAGCGGTGACCAGTACACGTTCAGTTGGTCACTGCCGGAGGACGAAGACCTCGCCGACCTCGGATTCTTGGTTCTCCCCCAAACCGAAGACGCCCCCGCAATCGAGGACTCCGAGTCGATCGGGCTCGACAGCACCGAAGTGATGATCGAAAGCTTGGTGAGCGGCACGAAGTACGTGGGCTACTTCTTCCTCACGGATGAAGGGGGCAACACGACACTGAGCATTTTCGAGTTCGTTTCGGCAGGCGCTCCTCCCGTACAAGACGTGTTCGGACTCGGATTGCACGGCGCCGTCTACCTCGAGTGGACCAATCCGGACAGCGGCTTCGACAGCGTGGTCGTGCGACAAGCGGAGGGCGCACCGCCAGCTGACGAACTCGCAGGAGACGAAGTGTTCGCCGGCGTCGCACGGCGCCTACTCATCCCCTCCCTCACGAGCGGAAAGGAATACGGTCACCTCCTCTACACCGTGAATGCGGACATGGAGATGTCCGATTTCCGCACCATCTCGGTCACCGCCAACGCCGACCATGCCGTGGTCGTGGACGCGGCTGCCGAGTGCGACGCCTACGGCTACAAGATCCACGAAACTCCTTGGACCCAAACCTTCACCCGCGGCAGTGCAGGTAAGGACGTGCTCACTGGGATCGAGCTCGAAATCACTCGCAAGGGCGATCCGACCGACAAGCTGGGAGTGCGCATTCTGGACGAGAACGACGACTACCTCTGGAGCAACGTGATCTGGCCGGACGACATTCCCGCCGGAACGAACTGGATCAGAATGAGCGCCGACGGCAAGGGCGCCACGAACGTGCCCTACGAGCTCCTCGAAGAAGGAAAGGAGTACAAGATCGAAGTTCGCGTCTCCCAGTGGGGTGGCAGCAACACGGACTACTTCACCTGGAGAGCCTCGGAAGGGAACACCGACTGCTACGAAGCGGGGGAAGCAAGCGTCAGCGGAGGGCGCGACTTCCACTTTCGAACGATTCACGCGGCGGTGGAATAAACCGCTTTTCGGCTTCGTCCATCCGGCGACCACCGGGAAGGTGATCGCCCGTCTTCGCCGCAAAGGCCATCGTCAGTTCCTCACCCAGCCTTCGTACCAACGGCGATCAACCCGTGCGCGGTGACGGCGTACGGGCCGCCCCCCTGGCGCCCGCGGAAACTCGCGGCCAGGACGTCGGCGAACCGGATGCGCTCGGCGGCAGTCATCCCTTCGTGAAACTCCATCCACGCCGGAGTCATTCGCAGGACCGCAGTGGCGAAGGGGTCCACGTTCTCGAAGGCCCAAACGTGGGCTACCTCCACCACGTGAACCGACTGAAACCCTGCCGACCGCATCGCGCCGCCCAGGGCGCTCGCGGCACTCAACCGGGTCCAGTCGGAGGGCTGAGCCTTCGAGCGGGGCAACGCTCCCGTCTCCATGATCGCTTCGCCCACCAGTCTCATGAGTTCCACACGCGCCGGGCTCGCCCACGTACCGATCACGGCCTGTCCCCCCGGGCGGAGAACCCGATGGATCTCTTGGAGACCCTGCTCGGGACTCCCAAAAAACACCAAACCGAACAGTGACCCCGCGACGTGATACTGGTTAGACGCGAGTTGGAGGTTCTGTCCATCCATGAGCGCCGGGACGATTCCTTTGAGGCGCCTCCGGTCACGCGTGCGAACCAAGAGCTCCAACATGCGCGGAGAAAAATCGGCAGCCAGTACGTCGGCACCACGCGCCGCGGCAGCAATGGCGAACTCACCGGTTCCCGTTGCGACGTCGAGCACCAGTGATTCGGATGTGATGTGAACGAGTCGCGCCGCGTCCTCCGCAAAAGGACGCGTCATCTCGTGCGCGAAGCATTCGTAGTCTTCCGCACACTGCGTCCAAGACGGAGCGACCGATTCGACCGGAGCTTGGTCGTCATCCAGTCGCGGGAGCGAGCGACTACCATCGTCCGGCTCATCGGAGGCGAAGCCCCCGGGTCGTTCAAGAACAGGCCGTTCTCGAACAGGTCGCTCGAGAAGAAACTCTCCACTCTCGGCGGGCAGACGACTGAGCCCGTCGATACGTACCGTCGGGCTACCTGACTGCCTCGGCGCTCGCTCTCCCATAAGACCTCCCCATGTCTCACGAGAGAATAACAAGATGCATGTCGCCAAGGGAAGGCTTCCGTAGGCGTGGCACCTCCCCGCGTTCACCGGTCCCTCCCAAAGCCCACGGACACGCTCCAAACCGCACTGGCTCCCCTCAAACCGCACCGAAGATCACCTGAACCGAGGGCCAGGAACCATTCTCGTCCGCGGCCTGAAATCTTCGCGCAGCAAGTTGCCAAGGAGTCTCTTCGGCAGTTTGCCCTCCAACTCCCGCCGTCCGAGGCGTGTCCGGGTCGCAACCTGCGCGAAAAGTGAGGCATTTGCGGTCCCTCCCGGGGTCGTAGGTCGAGCGGTCGAGCGCGAACACACGCGCTCGTTCGTGCCTGTTTTTCAGTGCCCTGAGAATTCTTGTTTCGAGCTTGTCACCGGCAGCTCCCAGGTTCCGCGGAGACTTGGCTCTCGGATTGAGCCGAACCGGGGGCCTAAATCCGGGAGGACTCGGCCCCGCGCAGGTTCCTAACACCCCCGCAATGCATCCGCCTTTTGACGATGTTTCCCAGGTGAGCCGCGACCAATGCGTAGTTATTGATGAGACATCTCAACCAGAGACGAGGGCTCATCGTGACTTGTAAGAGGACCGAGCCAGTGTTCCAATGCGGCTCACGGTTGGGGGGCCGACGCCGTTCGAGGCAGGTATCAGTTAGATGGAGCGAAAGTGCTGGGGGCCCTATGATGACCAATCCGAAAGGCGCACGGACAGCGATCGACGGTCTGTTGAAGCGCGGCCTTGATCTCTACGGACGGAACGACGTAGAGCAGGCGGTCCAGTGCTGGCGCCAAGTGCTCGCACTCTCACCGAACGACCAACAGGCAATCGACTACCTCGAGTGCGCAGGAGCCAGCCCAGAGCCGTTGCCAGGCGGGGCGGAGGTCATCGATCTCGATCGGCTGCGTGCGCATCCTCCTGCGATCGAGCGAGCGCCATTCGGCGACTCGAACGCTCCGGCGGCGACGGACGAGCGCGCCGAACACGACATCGTGTTCGACGACGAGAGCTCCCTGCCGCCCGGTGTGGAAGGGGTGCGTCGCAAGGCCCCGTCTTCGCCCACGCGTCGTTTCATCGAGAATCTTCTCCGGAACGGGCGCTACGAAGAGGCCTTGGCGATGCTGTACCAGGCGCGCGCGAGCAACCCGTCTGATCCGAAGCTCTCGAAGAGCATCCGCTTGATGCGAGAGCGCCTGGTGCTTCATTACACCTCGGAGCTCGACAACCTCGATCTCGTGCCCGTCGCCAACGGCGGGGTCGCCCCGAGGCCCGAGGACGGCGCGCACGGCGACGCGCTTCACGAAGACGACCCGGTCAGCCAGGAGGAGCGGCAAGTCCTCGGGTTGATCGACGGGATCTCCAACTACGGCGACATCGTCTCGACGTGCTCGCTGGGTCGCCTGGCGACGCTACGTATCCTGTGCAAGCTGCAAGCTGCCGGGCTCTTGCAGCGACAGGAGGAACCACCGAGCGAGTCACAGTCGATCCCGAAAAGTCATGCACCCGATGCGGACGGCGATTCATTTCCGCGCGAGGCGGAGCCTGCGCCCGAACCCGCACCCGAGGTCGATGGCTACGCTCAGCTCTTCTCTGAAGCGACCACGGCGTACTTGGTTCGCGACTTGAAGCGCGCCGAAGAACTCTTCGAGCAGTGCCACCGCGAGCGCCCTGAGGACCGGCGTGTGCTGCACAATTTGAATGCCCTCAGGCGAAAGCTCAATCAATGAAGTCCACTACGATCGTCAGCCAGAAGGGTGGTGTCGGGAAGACCACCCTGGCGCTGAATCTCAGCTTCTCTCTTTCGAATCTCGGATACCGAACGCTGCTGGTCGACGCCGATCCCCA
Source organism: Polyangiaceae bacterium (assembly GCA_050289625.1). GTDB lineage: Bacteria > Myxococcota_A > Polyangia > Polyangiales > Polyangiaceae > NIC37A-2. The sequence goes on from JBNKGC010000040.1 coordinate 12,740, forward strand.
GGGAGCCATCGGCTACTCACTACTCGGCCACGAACCGGGCGGAGGGCTTCAAGCTGCCATCGAGCACCAAGAAGACCCACGGAGCCTCCTGCTTACGACACGCGTTCCCGAGTTCTGCATCTTGCCGGTCGGCGCGGTCCCTCCGGAGCGTTCCCACGCCTTTTGCGGCCTCTTGGAAGACGGCTCTCGATTGCGGGACCTGCTCTCCGCCCTCGAGGGAGACTTCGATGCCGTGTTTGTCGACACGCCTTCGGGCTTCACCGGTGCGACACTGGGCGCACTCCGGAGCTGCGACGCGGCACTTTCGCCTCTGCACGCCGAACCCATCGGCATGCGAACGCTACCGCAACTCCTGGGTGCCCTAGGTGCCCTGCGCGAAAGCGGCCCGACGGCGCAACTGGTGGGGCTCGTCCTCTGCATGCTTCAGCAAAGAAACGGCGACTCCCTCGCCGTGGCCGAGGAGGCGTGGAGTCGCTTGCCCAATGATTTGGTGCTCGAAACGACGATCCCGCGGGATCCGACGGCTCTCGCCGCAAGCTCCGCGGGTGTGCCCGTGGGACTGATGAGCCGAGCAAGGCCGCCCGCACTCGCACTGGTTTTCGATCAACTGGCTCTCGAGGCTGCGCCTCGGATCGGGCTGGACGCAAAAGAGGACGATGGGCCACTCACCCTTTTTGCCTGACGCCGACACCCTCGCCGGGTTGCTCAGCCGAGCAACGGGCGGGCCGCAGTCGGGGAGGCGACCCGTGACACCGAGTTCGGTTGTAGCACCGCCAGTTCAATCGGGGATGCAGCCGGTTCCACCTCGACCCAGCACCTATCCTCCTGTCGGCGGATCGTCCCGCGTCGGCATCCCGAAAGGGTCTGGCGGGAGCGAGCGACCGGCCCAAGCTCCGAGAAGCGCCGCCAACGATCCCGATGAAAAGGTTCGAAAAGAGCTGACAGGCCTGCTGCTGGCCGCAAGCTCCATCGACGAGCGGTTTTCCACGTTCACCACCTGGCTCCGGATCCAGACCGGTGCACTCTCCGTATTCATCGTCGATGCCGAAGGCCTCCCGATGACGGTCGACGGTGCCGACGAAGATCAACGTGCCCTCGCGGGAAGCCTCGCGGAGCCGTTCCAGTCCGCGCAACGTTTGGTTCCGAACGTGGTGCAGAGTTCAGCCCGGCTCCGCATGGCCTCGGGCGAGTTCCTCGAAATGACGTGGTGCGAGAGCGCGCTCGGTCGATTTGGCGTGGGCTCGATGTCCACGACCCCACTGTCGGCGAGTTGGTCGCTCGCCATTCCGGAGCTGTTCAAGCAAGCGGTGGATGGCCGACTTCGGAGTTCCCAGACAGGTGAACAGAGATGAATGATGACGAGTTGCAGCGACACCTGAAGGACGTCGCTCCATTGCGCGGCATGTTCGTGACCGCGATGCCCGATTGCCTCCTGTTCTACTCGTGGACGCGCGAGAGCGAGGCCTGGAGCGCCGAAGACGTCGCGGCGTACCTTGGAGATCTGATTCGCGCCAACACACAGAGCCTGCGTGCCCTGTCGTCATGGTCGTCCCAGATGCAGATCACAGTCGAAGCTTCGGACGTGCTCCTCCTACTGCGGGAGCTCGAGGGTGACTTCGTCGTGGCGTTCGTCTTCGAACGAGGCACCCCACTCGGGATGCTGAGACTCCACGTCGAGCGCATTCTGGCGAAGCTCAACGAACTCCTCCCCAAGATTCGCCCCGAAGAGAGGCCGCGAGGCGTACGGGTCGCCGAGTTTCTCCTGCGCTACGCGCCTGACGCTCACACGGCGCTCCAGCGCGCCGCTCTCCAGTCGGGCCTCCCCCTCGATCTCCTCCATGACCCCGAACAGCTGTCTCCGGCTCAAACGGAACGGTTCGAAACCAGCGTGTGCGCCATCCTAGGACTGGATTCGCTCACCCTGTGAGATGATCAGATGAAGGATTTTCAGCTCGGCATGTTGCGTAACGACCTGGCGCAGCGCTGCTTGATGTTCCTGGCGGGGCAACCCGTCGTTTATCATTGTCATCACTTCAACCTTTTTCTCGATCAAACGATCGACGACGCGCTGGGTCCCGCGGACGGCGCTCGCCTGAGGATGAAGGCCGGGCGCGAGTTCTCCGCCCGACTCATCCGAGCGGCTTGCAGCCACGTCGGGGCCGAGACGCCACCGGAATGCGCCCGGGTCGCAGGAGACTTGTTCCGCGCGATGGGCCACGGCTCCCTCGAGACGAATGCCGACTCGGTGGGAGGCGATGCTCGCGGGACTTATCTCCACTACGGCCATGCGTGGCGTGAAAAGTACGGTCGCAAGATTCGAAGGATGAGCCCGGCCGACGCCTTCGCGTGTGGTTTCTCGGCGGCGGCGACCGAAGTCGCTCACGGCCTCGAGAGTGGATCCCTGGAAGCCCACGAAGGTGAGTGCGTGGCAATGCGCTCCAGCGACTGCGGCTTCAAAATCACCCGGAGCGCCGAGATCGATCCCCCCAGAAAAGAGGTGGGTCAGACGGAGTCACTCTTGGTCGGGAGCGCCGGCATCGGTGGCATCAACGAAGACGTGATTCTGCCGATCGTTCAAGGTCTGCGCGAGTTTACCGCTGGCGTCGCCGGAGACGAACGCGGTCTGATTCAGGCGTTCGGCGTGTTCGTGACGATGCACCTCGCCGGCTACTACAATCGCATCTCCTACGACGCGATGGAGGAAATCCGCCAGCGCGCTCCGCAGTCTGAGGAAGTGCTCGCTTCACTATTGCGCGAATCGGGCCACGTCTGCGTGTTCAATACCTTCGGCGGCGTGCTGCTCTCCCCCGAGTGGGAGGGACTCGTGGGACCGGTGAAGAACGATCCCGAGTTGATCGTGACTTGGTCGATGGCGATTGCCCGGGCCTTCGGTTTCGGGCGCTGGTCGGTGACGGAGTTCGAACCGGAACGCAGGCTCGTGCTCAGGACTCCCGCCACTTACGAGTCCATCTATTACCGAGCCCGACACGGATCGGCGGAGAAACCAAACGAGTACATGCTCCAGGGCGCAGCCCTGGCAACCGCACAGCTCGCCCACCGCGTGGATTTCGAGGCCAAGCCCGAGCTCACCGAGGACTACTACCAAAAGCTCTTCAAGGGCGGAGTGCCGTGGGTGGCCGAACAGACGAAGTCCGTGGTGTGTGGCGACCCCTACAGCGAAGTAGTCGTCACCTATGCACCCGGCTAACGCTCGACGAGAAGCTGAAGGCGGCGCTGCGCCGCTGGAGGAAGGCGCGCAGCCCGTCGGTGGGCGTGCAGTCTCCCTTCGAGCGCGACACGTGTGCCGACGACTCTTGATCTGGGAGTGTCGGCTCGACGATCCGAAGCGAGCCGCCCGCCTCCCGGACCGTCTGCTTCAGGCCGGATTCTCCGACGTCAGCCGCTTCGACTGGGTGCGCGAGTTCGTCGACGACAACGAAGACTCCGTCATCGTCGTGCCGAAAACGGGTCGGGTGGAGATCCGGGTTCACTATCTGACGCCGCTCGACGAGCGAACGGCGCGTGCGCACAGGATGGAGGCGCGCCTGGAAGATGCTCTTCGAGCACCGTAACCCAGCTCGTCAAAATTCGGCGCGGTCAGAGTGGGTGCCGAAGACCTCGCGAAGAACGTCACAGATCTCCTGTTCGGTGGCGTAGGCGCGAGCCGCCGCGATGATGGGCGGCATCAGATTCGTATCCCCCTTCGCCGCCTTTCTCACCTCGTCGAGCGTGCGGACAACTTCCGCCTGGCCGCGTTCGGCCTTCACCTTCGCCAAAGCTTCGATCTGGTGTTTCTGGACGGCCTCGTCGACCCGTAACGTCGGAATGGGATCTCCCTCTTCCTCCCTGCGGTAGCGGTTCACTCCCACCACGACGCGCTCACCAGACCCCACGTGACGCTCGAGCTCGTAGGCGCTCTTGGCGATTTCGCGCTGCGGATAGCCGCGCTCCACAGCCTGAACCATTCCCCCCATGTCGTCGATCGTGCGGATGTAGGAAAGCGCCTCCTGCTCCAGCCGGTTCGTCATCCACTCCACGTGGTAGCTCCCAGCAAGAGGGTCGATGGCGTTCGTCACCCCCGATTCATGGGCGATGATCTGCTGGGTGCGGAGCGCGATCGTCACGGCTTCTTCGGTCGGCAGTGCGTAGGTTTCGTCGAGGGAGTTGGTGTGAAGGGACTGGGTGCCCCCGAGAACGGCCGCCAGCGCCTGCAGCGCCACGCGGGCCACGTTGTTGTAGGGCTGCTGGGCGGTCAGGGCGACGCCCGCAGTTTGCGCATGAGTTCGTAGCTTCAGGCTCGCCGGGTTCTTCGCTCCGAAGCGTTCCTTCATGAACCGAGCCCACATGCGACGCGCCGCTCGAAACTTGGCAATCTCTTCGAAGAAATCGTTGTGCACGTCGAAAAAGAAGGACAAGCGCGGCGCAAACGCATCGACGTCGAGCCCGCGTTCGATCCCCCACTCGACGTAGGCGAGACCGTCCGCCAAGGTGAAGGCGAGCTCCTGCGCGGCGGTCGAGCCAGCCTCCCGAATGTGATAGCCGCTGATCGAGATGCTGTTGAAGCGCGGCATCTCGCGAGTGCAAAATTCGACCATGTCGGTCACGAGACGCATCGCGGGACGGGGAGGAACCAGCCAAGCGTGCTGCGCGATGAACTCCTTCAAGCAGTCCGCCTGAACCGTCCCGCCGATTCGATCGCGCGGGATCCCCTTCTCGTCGGCGAGCGCCGCGTAGAAGGCCAAGAGCACAATCGCCGGACCATTGATGGTCATGCTGGTCGTGACCTGTGACAGGTCGATGCCGTCGAAGAGCACCTCCATGTCTCGAAGGGTGTCCACCGCCACTCCGCACATGCCCACCTCCCCGAGGGCGCGCGGTGAATCAGAGTCGTATCCCATCAGGGTGGGAAAATCGAACGCGGTGCTGAGCCCCGTCTGTCCGTGTTCGAGCAGATAGTGGAAGCGTTCATTCGTCTGCTCCGGAGTCCCGAAACCGGCGAACATTCGCATCGTCCACAACTTGGCCCGATACATCGTCGGTTGGACGCCTCGTGTGTACGGATACTCGCCCGGCAAGCCCAGGTCGCGGTCGTAATCGATGGCGACGTCGGCGGGCGTGAGCAAGTCTGGCACCTCGATTCCGCTCCACGTCTGAAACGACCCGAGACGAGGCGGCATCTTCTCGTAGCTCTTTCGCACCGGCCCATCGCGCCACGCCTGCACCGCGCGGCGCAGCGCGGCGTACTCACCTTCTTCGAGAGCAGGAACTTCGCCATCCGCAGCGAAGTCGCGGGACAGGTCGTCGAGCTCGGATGTGGCTGATGGCTTCACGTGTCGATCCTAGCAGACTGGCGCCCAAGCCCGCGTCTACCCCCGGTTTTCTGGCTCTCCAGCACGTCATCCCCGGGAAGCGACCAAGCGGTGCCGACCGAGCGGCGACTGTCCGCTAGACTCTTTCGTGAGGCCGGGGCGGGAGGCCCCGGATAGTTCCCGCTGCAGGGGAAAGACGGCGCCGATGAAAACGAGCGATCTCTTGGTTCGCGCTCTCGAAAACGAGGGGGTGCAGTACGTCTTCGGGATCCCCGGGGAAGAGAATCTCGACGTCGTCGAGTCGCTGCGCACATCGAGCATTCAGCTCGTAGTCACTCGTCACGAGCAGGGCGCTGGGTTCATGGCCGCGACGTACGGCCGCCTGACGGGAAAAACTGGAGTCGCGCTCTCTACCCTCGGTCCAGGAGCAACGAATTTCGTCACCGCCGCAGCCTATGCGTTTCTGGGCGGGATGCCTGCCCTCTTCATCACGGGACAGAAGCCCATCAAACGAGGGAAGCAAGGCCGCTTTCAGATACTCGACGTTTGCCGGGTGATGGAACCCATTACCAAGCGTTCGACTCGTATCCTCGATGGCAACAACGTGCCCGCCCTGGTGCGGGAAGCGTTTCGCGTTTCGCGGGAGGAAAAGCCGGGCCCCGTACACCTCGAACTTCCGGAAGACGTGGCCGCCACCAGCGCGGACCGGGTGCCCTTCGAAGTGACCGAAGTTCTGCCGCCCGGCGCCAGCCAGGCAGCCTTGAGAAAGGCAGCAGCCATGATCATGGCTGCCAAGAGGCCTCTGCTTTCGATTGCCTCGGGCTGCAACCGCGGAAAGATCCGCGCGGCACTCTTGGATTTCGTGAACGACACGGGTCTCTACTTCTTCACTACCCAGATGGGAAAAGGTGTCCTCGACGAACGCCACCCCCATTACCTGGGCACCGCGGCTCTGTCCGACGACGACTACGTTCATTGCGCCATCCATCGAGCCGACTTGATCATCAACGTCGGGCACGATCTCAGTGAAAAGCCGGCGTTCTTCATGCGCCAGAGCGACCACGGCGAAGTTCAAAAAGTCATCCATGTGGCCCACTACCCGGCCCGGATGGACGACGTTTACTTTCCCCAGCTCGAAGTCATCGGCTGCACTTCGTCGAACGTCTGCGCGCTCGCCTCGTTGATCGAACCATCTCCGGTATGGGATTTCGAATACTTCGGTCGCGTCAAGGAAGAGATCGAGCGCAACGTTTACGCCAAGAGCAACGCCGACAGCTTCCCACCGCTGCCTCAGCGCGTGGTGAGCGACGTGCGAGAGGTCTTTCCAAGCGACGGGATCCTCTGTCTCGACAACGGGATGTACAAGATTTGGTTCGCCCGAAACTTCAAAGCTCACGAACCGAACACCGTCCTTCTCGACAACGCCCTCGCCACCATGGGCGCGGGCTTGCCCGCCGCCGTTGCGGCCAAGCTCGTGCGCTCCGAGCAGAAGGTCGTGGCCGTCTGCGGGGACGGCGGCTTCATGATGAATTCCCAGGAGCTGGAAACGGCAGTTCGCCTGAAGCTGGACCTCACGGTGATCGTCCTGCGCGACGATGCCTACGGCATGATCAAGTGGAAGCAGGCTGGGGAAGGCTTCCCCGACTTCGGACTCGACTTCGGCAACCCGGACTTCGTCGCGTACGCCCAGAGCTATGGCGCCACCGGGCATCGGGTCGAAGCGACGAAAGACCTGAAGCCACTCTTGGCTCAATGTCTCGAAGCAAGAGGGCCGCAGCTGCTGGAAGTCCCGGTGGACTACTCGGAAAATGAGAAGGTTTTCCTGGAAGAACTTCGACAGAAGACTTGTCTCATTTGACGAACGAACCAGCGCTGCTCATACGAACCATCATCCAACCCGAGCCACGTGGAGACCCCATGAGCACTCTCGAAGTCCTGAGCGCCTACGACCAAAAGCACATCGATTCGCTACCCCGGGCCGCGGAAGCCGAGCTCGAGAAGATGCTCTCGCGTGCTCAAGAGCTCTATTTGAATCGCGACTCTTGGCTACCCAAGTACGAGCGAATCGCCATCCTCGAAAAGACAGCCGCCATCGTGAGTGAACGTGCCGAGGAATTGGCCCTGGCTGCCGCCCGCGAAGGAGGCAAACCGCTGACGGACTCCCGCGTGGAACTCGGGCGCGCGGTGCGGGGCATCAAGACAGCAGCGAGCGAGCTTTCCCACATGGCCGGACGAGAGATCCCCATGGAGCTCTCGGAGCGCACTGCGGGTCGATTCGCTCAAACCTATCGCGAGCCACGGGGCGTGGTTGCCGCAGTCAGCGCGTTCAATCACCCCTTCAACCTGATCGTTCATCAGGTGGTGACAGCCGTGGCTGCGGGGTGCCCGGTCATCGTCAAGCCCGCGAGCACCACTCCGCTTTCGTGCCGTAGCCTCCTCGGGGTCCTCTACGAGGCCGGTCTGCCCCGCGACTGGGCACAACTCCTCATTGCGAGCACAGACGTCGCGACCAAGCTGGTCACCGACCCGCGCCTCGGCTTCTTCACCTTCATCGGCTCGGCCCGCGTGGGCTGGTCCCTCCGATCGAAGCTCGCGCCTGGGGTCGCCTGCGCTTTGGAACACGGAGGCGTTGCCCCCGCCATCGTCGACGAAACGGCCGACGTGGCGGCAGCGGTCCCACTCCTCTTGAAGGCTGGCTACTACCACGCTGGGCAAGTCTGCGTTTCCACCCAGCGCATCTACCTGCACGAAAGCATCGCCTCGTCGTTCACCGAGCAGTTCGTCGAGGGCGCCAAAAAGCTCCACGTCGGTGACCCCACGGATCCGGAAACGGAGGTTGGCCCCCTCATCTTGCCCAAGGAAGTCGACCGCGTGGCAGAATGGGTCGCCGAAGCGCGCGAGCGCGGAGGAAAGATCCTCTGCGGTGGAGAGCGCCTGTCCGAGACGACGTACTCCCCCACGGTGATCTCGAACCCACCGGACGACACAAAGGTCACGCGAGAAGAAGTCTTCGGTCCGGTCGTCTGCCTGTACACCTACTCGGATCGGGGCGAGGTCATCCGCCGCGCAAACGCCGTAGACACCTATTTTCAGGCATCCATTTTCACCAAGAACGTCGACGTCGCCTGGGATACGGCGCGCCGGCTCAACGGGATGGCGGTCATGGTGAACGACCACACCGCCTTCCGCGCGGACTGGATGCCCTTCGGTGGGCACCGAGGCTCCGGGCTTGGCACGGGCGGCATTGGCTTTTCCATGCACGACATGACCCTCGAACGAATGGTCGTGTTCAAATCGCCGAGCCTCTGAAACTTCCGGCCGATGACGGCGCGTCGGCCACAGGTCTCCGTCCTCGTCAGAGACGGCAACTCGCGTTCGAAAGCGCCCCGTACTACAAGCCCGCTCGGGGGGCACCAATGCTCGGGTTGCCGCGCCGCGGCGTGAATCCGAGCACCACCCGCACCTGACTGCCCGAGGAGTCCTCATGCTCGCAGACGACATCAAGAAGCGCATGTTCGCCGCCATGAAGGCGAACAACACCGTGGAGAAGGAGATTCTTCGAGTCGCCCTCGGGGAGATTCAGACCGCTGAAAGCCGCGGTGAGGGGAAGCTCTCCGACGTCGACGTGCAAGGGATCTTGCGCAAACTGGTGAAGTCGAATCGCGAAGCACTGGAGGCCGCCCAAAACGAGGAAACGAAAGCAGAACTCTCTCAGGAGCTCGAGGTGCTCGACTCCCTGCTTCCACGCACGCTCGACGTCGATCAAATCGTCCAGGCGCTCGCACCCGTCGCCGATGCAGTGAAGGGCGCAGCGGGTCCCGGTCCTGCGATGGGCATTGCCATGAAGCACCTGAAAGCCAGTGGAGCCACGGTGGAGGGCAAAGACGTCGGAGCGGCGGTCGGTATCATCCGAGGCTGAGCGCTTCCCCGTTACGCCAGCCGGAGCAAGCCCCGGCGCCCGCATCGAGCAGCCCTCGTCGAGCCCATCCGGCCGTTCGGCGCTCACCTCTGTGGTCGCGACGCTCCTTCTGCCCTTGCCGACGGGGGTCGCGGTCCCCACATGAAAGAGAAGACAGCATGTTCGGCTTCCTGGAAAAGAAAACACGGATGCCCCGACCCGACGAGGCGCTCCCCGGCCGGAGCGAGCCGATGCCGATCCCAGCGCACCACTACGTGCTGGGCACGCCGCTCGATCCACCGCTGAACGGCAGAAGGGAAGCCCTGTTCGGCTTGGGTTGTTTTTGGGGAGCGGAACGGAAGTTTTGGCAACTCGAGGGTGTCGTCTCCACCGCAGTCGGTTACGCAGGGGGCTCGACTCCGAACCCCACCTATCGAGAGGTCTGTTCGGGAATGACCGGGCACAACGAGGTGGTGCGCGTCGTATACGACCCCGAGCGCATCACCTACGAGAAGCTCCTCGCAGTATTTTTCGAGGCGCACGACCCAACGCAGGGGATGCGTCAAGGCAACGACGTGGGAACCCAGTACCGCTCGGGCATCTACGTCTTCGACGACGGTCAACGAGCGCTCGCGGAGCGAGCCAAGCGAGCATTCCAAGACGCGCTAAAGGCAGAAGGCTACGGCGCGATCACGACGGAAATCCTCGACGCACCGCCGTTCTACTTCGCAGAAGACTACCACCAGCAGTATCTGGCGAAAAATCCGGGCGGCTACTGCGGGCTCGGCGGGACTGGCGCTTGCCTGCCGCCCGACACATTCGAAAGGGGGACGACCCGCTAGCAGGCGGCGTTTCCACTTCCACGAGCCTACGGAGCGATTCCGCCGACGGGAGCAGACGCCGAAGGTTGGTGGTGCGACCCCAGAGACGCTCAAGCGCTCTCGCAAAGCACCTTCAGGAACGCATCCCCGTACCGGTTGAGCTTGGTCGGGCCAACCCCTGAGATCGCCGCCAACTGACCGTGCGACTGCGGCTTGTACGCAGCCATCTCCAAGAGAGTGGCATCGCTGAACACCACGTAAGCCGGCACGCCCCGTTCCTCGGCGAGGGATCTTCTCAGGACTTTGAGGCGTTCGAAGAGCTCGCTTTCGATCCCCGCCGCTCGCATCGCCACTTCCGGACGGCGACGGTCCGAGCGCCCCTTGCGTCCGGTCGAAGCCGCCTCGCCCACAGGATCGCTTCCTGCGCAACGGTCACAGGAGCTTTCGCAACGTCCGAGATCCTCTCCGAAGTAGCCCACCAGCGTCTGGTGGCGGCATTCTTCGGCTTCGGCAAAGCGGAACATCTCGCGAACCTGATTGCGCATTCGGTCAGCCGCGTCGTGATCTTCGCTTTCGTCGGCGAAACGGTCGTAAGTACGCACCTCGCTCCACGAGTAGAAGAGGATGCAGTCGCTCGGGAGCCCATCGCGCCCGGCGCGACCCACCTCTTGGTAGTAGCCCTCGATTGAACGCGGCATGTCTGCGTGAATGACGTAGCGTACGTTCGACTTGTCGATACCCATGCCGAAAGCGATGGTGGCGACGACCACGTCCACGTCGTCATCGCGGAACGCGTCCTGCACCCGGGTGCGCTCCTCCGGTTCCATGCCGGCGTGGTAGGCCTCGGCACGCAGGCCATTTTCGCTCAAGAACGCCGCGAGTTCCTCGGTCTTCTTGCGCGACAGGCAGTAGACGATGCCACTCTTTCCGACGCGCTCCCGCGCCAAGCGAAGCACCGCCTGGCGCACGGAAATCCCCAGCGCGTCGCCCTTCTTGTAGACGTGGAGGCGCAAGTTCTCGCGAAAGAAGCTGCCCCGGAAAACGGCCGGTTCGTGCATCGAGAGCTGGCCGATGATGTCGTCCGTCACCGTGGCCGTCGCCGTCGCCGTGAGCGCCAGCACCGGAACGTGGAACCGCTGCTTGATGCCACGGAGCTTGCGGTACGCTGGGCGAAAGTCATGCCCCCACTGACTGATGCAGTGTGCCTCGTCCACTGCCACGAGCTTCAGATCGATCCCCGCAAGCACCTGCCCCACGCTGGCCTCGAGACCTTCCGGAGCGGCGTAGAGCAACTCGTACTCCCCCGCGACGAGCTTTCGGAGGCGCTCGGACCGCTCCTCGGGACCCAAAGTCGAGTTCAAATAGGTGGCGCGAATCCCCACCTCTTCGAGGGCATCGACCTGGTCCTTCATCAGCGCGATCAGGGGAGAAACGACCAAAGTCGTCCCTCCGAGCAGTCGAGCCGGGATCTGGTAGGTGAGGGATTTGCCCGCGCCGGTGGGCATGACACCCACGGTGTCGCGCCCGGAAAGCACGCTGGCGATGATTGGCTCCTGCCCCGGACGAAACGAGGGGTAGCCGAAGCTCTCCTTCAACGCAGCAAGAGCAAGCTCCCTCGCCGGCCCGAGACCCATCTCGCTGCGACGTCGCACCTGACCCGAAAGGTTCTTCAGCATGGCCAGCGTATCGGTCGAGAAGGCCGCTGCGTTGCGCCGAAAGAGGGAGCGCAACCGCGAAAGTTCGACCTGGCACCGCCGCACCGAACCGAGGTCCTCGCCGTCGGCATGAAGCGCCTGCGCGAGCGCCTCGACGCGCTTCTGGAGGGCGCTTGTCGGCATGGACATCGCACGCGCTTATCGCAGACAGTGGTCCGCCTTGAAAGGCGGGGGCGCCGAGCGGGCCAATTTTCTGTTATCCCTGGCGACGTGTTGAAAGACACGCCCAACGCGACGCACACCCCGCCCGGCAAGGGCCTCCGGCGAAAGCCCGTGTGCGCTCGTCTCCAGCCCTGGGTGCTCGCAGCTTTCCTGACCTCTGGATGTGGAGGACCGAAGTCACCCACCTGGTCCACCCAACCTCCACCAAGCTATCCGAACCGGGCGCCCTCGCACTCCAGCGCCGCCGGCGCCAAACTCGAGGGAGATGCCCCCGAAGAGCAACGACCTTCGTCCGGGGCTAGTTCGAGGGAAAACGCCCCTCCCCCGCCATCACCCTGGGGAGCCGGGCGGTCGATTGCCCTGGAAGCGATGGCCCCCGATGGGCGTTGGCTCGCGTACTGCCAGCCAACCCGAGATACGAACGGCGACGGCCACGTCGACGTCGAGTTCGGGCCGCGAGGCGAGCTGGGCGGGGACACCCCCGAAGTCCATTTGTACGTGAATGGCAAGACGGAGCTCATCGACGAGCTCCTCACTTTCGACCGAAAAGGAAGGCACCTCGTCTTCAGGAAGGGTGACACGGCGTGGCTTCTGGACGCCGTGACCGGAAAACGGGTCGATCTCACTCCCCTCGATCCCGATCTGCGAAGCGACGAGGGATTTGACCTGCGGCATCGGGCCTTGTCTTTCGACGAAGCGGGCAAGCGTCTTCTCGTGCTTCGCCAGCGCGGACGCATGCGCTACGAGGCCGATCTGCTCGCTCTCACCTCCGCCGAGACCAAGGGCGAAGGCAACCCACCCACGAAGGCCGAGCCCGAATCGGCTTCAGCGGCAGAGGCAGGCACACTCACCGATGGCGTCCTCGCGACTTTCAAGCTCTTGCCCGGCGAGATCTGGCAAGCGGAGCTCTCGTCGGACGGACAGCGCGCTCTCTTCGCCGCCATCCTCGAGACGCCGGGCAAACCACAGAATCTGCAATGGACCTTGCCCTTGCGCTCGGAACCCATCCGACGCTGTGAGCGTTCGGCGCGATTTTCAACGTGGCCGGGTCGTGGCGGTGACGTCACCCATCAACTGGCTTCCGCGAAGGATCCGACTCCGCGAGTCGTCCCCGGTTTCGTGATGGCCTTCGGCGACGGCTGGGTGCGAAGAGAGGGCGATGGTCGCCTCTTGCTCGTGCGGAACGGGACGCAGAAGCAGATCGCCAGCTCGCGCTGCGGCGCCCGAGTGCTGCACGCCGATCCCGAGCGGGGCTTGTTCCTCATCGCTTGCGAACACTACCGTCCCGACGGCAAACCCGAAGAAGACGAACAGAGCTCGAGGCGGCGACGCAAGAAGCCACCCAAGACGCGATTCGATCTGTACCTCGTCGCCCCGGGATACGTCCGCGACCTCGAAGCTGATGTCGCGCTGACGGGAATCGACCAGCCCCCCGGACAAGCCCCACGCCTGTTACCCATTCGGCCGGGGGCGCGAACCGTTCTCGTCGATTTCGAGAAGCGGCGCACCGTCGATCGGGATCCGAACGATCGCGTAGTCGCGACGCACGGAAGCAAAGTCCTCGTTCGACGTGGCGGGCATCTGACGCTCTTCGACGTCGACACGAACCGAAGTGTGGAGCTCGGTCGGTCGGTGACGCCGTACCCGGAAATCCTCGTGCGTGGTCGCTATGCGTTCGTCACGCCTTACCTGGTCGATCTCGAGACCGAACGAGTCGCCCAGCACGACGGTGTCAGCCCGCTTGGACTCACCTCTGGCGGACGATTGATTACACCAGCTCAGCATGCCTCACACGGCGAGTGGCCCGTCGGTCCTTTGTCGTTCACGGACCTGCCGCTGTCGAAGAAATCACACTGAAGACCCAGTGTTTCAGCTCTCGGTCCGCCGACCCATACACAGTTGCGGGAGGATGCGAGAGCACATTGTGAGAGGCCAGCGCAGTGTGCCCGGCCCTGCAAGGTCCCGTGTGAAAACGACGGTGCTTGCGGCTCGGAGCTTCAAGTGTGCGAAGACGGGTACTGCAAGTTCATCGGTTGCAAGACCGACGAAGAGTGCCGCTCGTACCTCGGGATTGCCAACGAGACCACGAGCGACATCAAGCCGTACGTGAGCAAGGCCGTCTGTCGCTGATTAAGCACGCCACGGTGGGCGCGGCGCGTGGCTGATGCCACGCGCCGCCGCTCATTTTGGTGGCTTACTCGTCGGGCTCCGCGTAGGAGAAGTAGTCGAAGTCAGCGAAAACTCCGGCCCCCGTGAGGTCGTGGCAGCCCAGAGCGCCGAAGGCGCCCGTGAAGGAATGTCCGCTGGTGATGCCTTCGTCGCTGAGCAAGGTCGCGTCGAGTTCACCACCACACGACGCCCACTCGGTCCCGTCGGACGACCACGAAAAGCGCAGTACCTCGCCCTCGAATTCAGCCCGCAGAAACACCTGGGCGCTCCCGGACCCCAAGGGGATAGGCTCTGCCGGACTAAAGAGCTTTCCGTGCTCGCACCCCAGCACCGTCACTGAGCGCCCGAACGTTTCGTGGTGCGTCACCTGGAGATAGTAGAAGTTCTCGTCGTCGTAGAACGCCAAGAGACCCGCCATCTGCTGAAAGCTCGTCGGCCAGAACTCGAGAGACGTCTCGAAGCGACACCGCACCGACTGCAGACGTCGCGCCACCAAGCTCTGGCGGTGGAGTGATTGCGGTGAGCCCTGACCACGCAATCGCAGAAATCCGGGCCGTTCGGTGAGACTCAACCACGAAGGATCCGCAGGAGTCCGCAACGTTTGGTAATCGAAACCGAGCGCCGTCCCGTCGAAGTCATCCCGTCGAGGCGCGGGTTCGCCCGGATGCAGTGCACACCCCGGCGCGTCGACGCGAACCCGGGGTTCGTTTCCGCCGTGTGCCAACCGAGGCCATCCATCGTCGTTCCAGACCACCTTCTGCAGGGCGGTTTCTCGGCCCAAGATGCAGCGGCGACGCTCTCCGATCGGTCGCCCGCACAGGTGTGCGAGGTACCACTGTCCGTCGGACGTCTCGACCAGCGCTCCATGCCCCGCTTTCTGGAGCGCGAGCTCGGGCCGCCCAGCCGAAGTCAAAAGAGGGCCGGCGGGATCCGCTTCGTAGGGCCCCTCGAGACGTTTGGCGCGAGCCACCGTCACGGCGTGCTCCCAGCTGGTCCCCCCTTCGGCGACGACGAGATAGTAAAGGCCGCCACGAAAGTAGACATGCGGCCCCTCGACGAGGCCGAGCGCCGTTCCCCGAAAAATGATCCCAGGCTCGCCCACGAGCCCGCGCCGCAAATTGAACTCCTGGAGCTGAATCCCGCTGAAGCGATTTCGGCCCGGTCGATGATCCCACCGCACGTTGCAGAGCCACTTGCGTCCGTCTCGGCCGTGGAACAGCGACGGGTCGAAGCCGCTGGCGTTCAGGAACAATGGGTCAGACCACGGCCCTTCGATGCTCGGCGCCGTCACGACGTAGTTGCGCCCATCGTTGAACCCTTCGCCCCAGGTCTTCACGTCGGTGAACACCAGATGGAAGCGCTCGCCATCGTGACTGAGACAAGGCGCCCAGACGCCGCCCGAACGCGGGCTCCCCGAAAGGTCGAGCTGAGAACGTCGAGTGAGGGCATGCCCCACGGGACGAAAGTGAACCAGGTCGCGGCTGTGGTGGAGGCGTACCCCCGGGAACCACTCGAAGGTGGAGGTGGCCACGTAGTAGTCGTCGCCGACGCGGCAGATGGACGGGTCCGGGTGGAAGCCCCGAAGAACGGGGTTTTCGATCTGTGCACTAGGCCGAGATGCGTGCATATTCCCTCACACCGTGATCCATCGCCTCGCGAGCCTGGTCCTGGCAGTTTTCGTACTGCTGCTCGTCCCGATACCAGCGCATGCAGCAAAGGCGCCCACCATCTCCGTGGTCACCATGGGGCGTGGAGGCCACCCGTTCGAGAAGTTCGGACACAACGCGCTCCTGGTTTCCTATCGCGGACGCGATCTGGTCTACAACTTCGGGACCTTCAACGCGAACTCCGAAACGCTGGTCACGGATTTCCTCGAAGCGAAAATTCAGTATTGGCTGTCCGTGTCATCACTCGGACGCACGCTGCGCCACTACGCCGGTCGGGATCGCTCCGTCACCGTGCAGCGCCTCCGGCTCACCTCCAAGGAAGCGCGCGAGCTCGCCCGCGCTCTCGAGGAGAACGCGCGCCCGGAAAACCGCGCCTATCGCTACCATTTCTACCTCGACAACTGCTCGACGCGGGTTCGCGATGCGCTCGATCGGGTGCTCGGGGGAATGCTCCGCCAGAAGTTCGAAGGGCAAATGACGCAGCTGTCGTATCGCGATCACGCGATGCGTCTGACCAGCGACTCCCTTCCCCTCTACGTCGGCATCGACGTCGGCCAGGGACCCTTCGTCGACCAAGAGATCGACAGATGGCAGGCGATGTTCATCCCGGAAGAGGTGCGACGCGCCCTTCGGGAAACCACGCGCACGCTCCGGGGCAAGGAAGTCCCTCTCGTGGTCGAAGAAAAGACCCTGGTCGAATCGACACGCCCGCTGCCCCCCGAAGAACCACCCGTGCGCTGGCCCTGGTTTCTCCTGACCGGGCTCGCGCTAGGCGGAGGCGCGTTCTGGCTCGGCCGCCAGCATCGGCGCTCGTTCCTCGTCAGCGCTGGACTCACCGGACTGCTTTTCGGAACCCTCGGCGTCCTCTTGATCTTGCTCACGTTCTTCTCGGCGCATGAGGTCGCCTGGCGCAACTTGAGCGTCGGAGTGGTGCCGGCTTGGTTGCTTCTGGCTCCCCTCGCGGCCGCCTGGGCCTACAAAGACCAGAAACGTGCGAGGCGGGCCCTCTTCTGGCTTTTCGCCGCGGCCGCCGCCTCAGCGTGCTTGATGGTCATCGCGAGCTCGGTACCGCCGTTGCGACAAACTCTGAGCCAGCTTTCGTTCGTGGCGCTGCCACTCTGGGTGGGCATGGCGCTCGGCGCACGACCCTCAAATGCGCCAGGGGCGGTCACTCCACGAACGGATTCACCCGAGCGCGAGCCAGGCGCCCCTGCCCCGTGACCGCGTAGCTCACCTCTGCCGACGTGAACAAGGACTGACCGCTCTCGAGCGTCTCGACCGCGTCGTCTTGGCTCACGCGAAGCTCCCCCTCGAGACCGAGCAGAATCTCCGGCCCTCCGCCGCCGCGGAACGCGCCGCCTTCGCTCACAGCCACCTGGGACAAGCAAAACTCCGGAGCGGGAGTGCGGTAGATCGACTCGCTCACAGCCGCACTTCGAGCCACCTCATCGCCCTCGATGACGATCGGTTCTTGCGGCTCGAAACGGAGAACGCGAAGTAGCTCCGGCACGTCGACGTGCTTCGAAGTGAGGCCTCCCCGAAGCACGTTGTCGCTGCTTGCCATGATCTCGAGACCCGTTCCCTCGAGGTAGGCGTGCAGGTTTCCCGCCGGCAGGTAGAGGGCCTGCCCTGGCTCGAGTTCGACGAAGTGGAGCAGGAGCGCTGCGACCACACCGGGATCCGTGGGATGCAACTCGGCCAAACGCCGCGTCCATCGGGCCGCCAGGGCGAGTTGGCGGGCGAGTGGGTCCTCCGGGCCTGGAGGTGTCGCGCCGATTCGTTCCGCCGCCCGCGCTGCGCTTCGAACCGCGGCTTCGATCGTCCGTGTGTCGAGGGCGAAGAGGCCTTCGAAAAAGCAGGCCAGCCCCCCGGGTGTCGCATTCCGAGCGAACGCGGAGCGGTGCTCGTCCAGCCCTTCGAGTGCGAAGGCCTCGAGGACCCGGAGCGCGTCGTCCGCGGGTCGAAATCCACAGAGAGCCTCGAAGCGAGAGAGCGCGCAGAGCAGCTCCGGCTTGTGATTGTCGTCCCGGTAGTTCCTGTGCAAAGCCTCGCGGGGGATCCCCAGGGATTCTTCGCGGGCAAAGCCTTCCCGCGCCTGCTCGGGGCTGGGATGTGCCTGCAGACTCAAGGGCTCGGCGGCGGCAAGGACCTTGAAGAGAAACGGCAGTCGCGCCCCGTAGGCGCGTGCCACCACCTCCCCCAGGTGATGGTCTGGAGCTTCCTCGATCAGATCGACCAAAGTGATCCTCGCTCCCGAAACCCGCGATGGTCCACTCGGGTGGGCTCCCATCCAGAGTTCCGCCTGGGGCGCCGGGGATGGCGACGAGGTCCCCAAAAGCTGAGCCAGGGCGGTGCGCGATCCCCAGGCGTAGGGCTGAATGACGTTTTCGAGGCGGTGCAGACCCATCGAATGCCCGAAGGTGGCGCCGGCCACGCCAGGGTGCAACCCTTGGCGGCCCGACTCGCCGCAAACGCGGCGACTCGAGCGGGCTATGCTGCGCCCAAGTAGCCCGCGCGTGGGTTGTCGCCTGCGCCCGTCGGCCGACCGCGTCCCAGCGACTTGCTCTCCTCGATCTGCGCCGTCGGCACCGAGGGGCCCCTCAACGATTCGACGGGGTGGCCGTGTCCGTTGCCTACTCCACGCCTCGACGTCGAGCCCGGCGCGCGATACCAGGAGCGCCTGCCGGTGCGCCACCTCGCCCGGTCGACCCATGGCTCCGCCCTCGTTCAGAGATCCTCGTCACCACCCAGCCGAAGCGTCCGGGGTGTCTCCGATCGCCCTCCGTCTGTACTACCTCGTCACGTTCGGTGCCTTCGGGCTGTACCTACCGTACTTCCCGTCGTGGCTGGAGGCGCGAGGGTTCGTAGGCCCCACGATGAGTGCGATCGCCGTCCTACTGCCGACGATGTCGATCGTCTTCCCACTCGTGTTTGGCATGCTGTCTGACGCGCTGGGAATGCGCGGGGGACTGCTTCGTTTCTCGTGCTACGGCGCGGCGGTCGGTTTCGGTACCATGACTTGGGCCGGAGCGACGATGGCTCCTGTACCGTTCTGGGTGGTCTTTGGCGCGATGCTCGTGTTTGCGACGTTTCGCCCCGCCATGTCGGTGCTCGCAGACGTGATCGCGCTGGAGCGCTCGAAGAACTACGGACGGGTCCGATTGTGGGGCTCGCTCGGGTTTCTCTGCACTTCCTGGCTTGGTGGTCACCTGGTCGATCCCCGTCACCCGCTCGCATTGCCCGCGGCCATTTTCTCTTTCCTGCTGCTGTCGACGCTCGTCGTGCAGCTGCTGCCCCGAACCGCGGCTCTACCTCCCCGGCCCGCGCCCGAGCAAGTACGAAGACTGCTGTCCCGACCACCGTACCGTTGGTTCTTGCTCGGGACCTTCCTCGTATTCTCCGCGCACAGCGCGTACGACCTTTGCCTCACACTTCACCTGCGGGACCTGCATGCGACTGGTGGATTCATCGGGGCATGCTGGGCCTTGGGCACGACCGCCGAGGTCCTGCTCCTGGCCTTCATCGCGCCATCGCTGACTCGCTTCGGCCCCGCACGCCTGCTGGTCCTGGCCTATGTCGCGGGCGCGGCGCGCTGGATGCTTCTCGCCACTGTCGAGTCCCAACCAGTCTTGATTGCCCTCCAGCCCCTGCACGCTTTGAGCTTTGCCCTGATGTGGGTTGCCTCGGCCGCCCTCAACAAGGAACAAGCGGGTGACGGAGGACTGGGAACCGCGCAGGGCCTCTTCGCCGCAGCAATGGCGAGTGGTGCGACGGCGGGAATTGCCGTTTGGGGCCCCCTATACGCCTCCGCCGGGGGCGAGGCCGTCTTCCTCACCGCGTCGATCCTCGCGGCGACTGCGTCGGCCGCTGGGCTTTTCCTAATTCGCTCCCAGCGCATCGAACGCATCCCTGCGTCCCAGTAAGCCGCGGCACGAAGCAAGAACGCCGCTCGCGATGCGTCAGTTCATCGCGAACGGCATGCGCAGGCGCATGAAGTGAACCGCGACGTTTCGCCGCCATGTCACCCGGAGTTCGGGGTTCAGTTCAGGTCACGCGTGCGCGCATACACGCCGTCCCGCATCTCGTCGAAGAACTCCCCCAAACGAGGATGTACGATGGGTTTCGGATCCCGGTCTGCCTCGAGGTGCCGTTCGGCAACGTACGTTTCCGCCGTAGAGCCATCCACGAGCACTCGGTACCACGGCTTGTCCTTGGGCGGGCGCGAGCGTGCCACCTGCTCGTACCACTCCTCGCTGAGGGAAAAGGTCGGGTCAACGTCGACGACGACGCCGCGGTATCCGAACTTTAGGTGGCGAATCACTTGACCTATCCGAAACTCCGAATGAACGTGGATCACACCTGATCTGTACCACTGACGGGCCGTCGACGACGCTGGGCCCCCGGGTGCCATCATGACTTCCAGCGAAATCATCTACGAGGGAACGACGCAAGCCCACCGCGCCCGAGTCCGCAAGCTGCTCGAGGCTGCGTTCGGCCGGAGCGACGAGGCCGAGCTCGTCGACGCTCTCGACGATGGTGGGTATGTCCTCTGCTCGCTGGTCGCCTGCGACGAAGGGCGTGTCATCGGACATGTCGCGTTCAGCACACTGATCGTCGAGCAGGCCGAGGGCGTCGTGCGCGCAGCGGCTCTAGCGCCTCTCGCCGTGGCAGAAGATCAGCGAGGAAAGGGCATCGGCAGCGAGCTCGTGCGGCGGGGGCTCGTTGGTTCGGGCCGTCTCGGTTGCGACGCGGTCATCGTCTTGGGAGACCCCGCCTTCTACGGGAGGTTCGGCTTCTCGTCAGAGCTCGGAGCGCGCCTGTCCTGCCCGTTTGGAGGTCCCTGCTTCATGGCGCTGGAGCTCTTACCCGCGAGCCTCAGTCGCGGAGGGCGAGTAATCTACCCGCCGCCATTCGGTCTGTAGCCGTCCGTCGCGGGTGACCGTCCGCCGCCGATCTGGCGCACCGCGGATGAGTCCCAGACGGCTACGAAGGCCATTCTTCTGCACCTGCCGCTCATGTTTTCCGCGATCACCGCGAGCGGTCATCGCCATGGAGCAAGCATCGCTCGTGATGTTCGAAGGTCGTTCCCGCTGTTGGTTCATGAGTTCGTCAGTAGCGCCATCGAGTCATTCGAACGATTCGACCGACAGTGGTCACCGCGAGTGGTCCTCACCGATTTTTCCTTGCGGAGAGTACTGCACCAGTCAGAATTTCACGACGCGGCAGTGGTGGGCCCAGAAGGCCCCAAACCCGTGAGGTGGGTCCTCACGCCGACACTCCGCGAGGCTGAGACACCAAGGGGAGGACAGCATGAAGCTGGTCATGACCACTGCGCTGCTCGCGGCCTTCGCCGCGTTGGGTTGCAGCAAGGACAAGGAGCCCGAAACCGCTCACAGCGCCAAGGCATCGGAGGAGACGAATGTCTTCGAAGAGGCGGGTGGCGCGGTCGGTGGTGCGGCCGAAGACGTTGGCGGGACCGTGTCCGAAGGGGCCACCGACGTCGCTGAAACCACGACTCTCGAGGGAACCGTTCGCTACGTCTGCGAGGGCGGCGAGGAGTTCACGGTCGACTACGAGAACGAGGGGCGTTCGGCCAAGGTTACGATGGAAGAGGACACCTACTGGGTCGATCTCCAGTCCGATACGGGACACTTCATGTCCCGAGAGGTGGAGTTTTGGACCTCAGGCAAGGATCTCGCGCAACTGAAGCTTCCCAACGGCATGAAGCTCACGAACTGCGAACGCCAGTGATTCGTCGGCGCGCTGTGCGGCCGGTCGGGTGATTCTCACCTGCTTTCGAGTGATTGAAATCGCGCTGCAGAAAGAAAAAGGGCTCCTCGATTCGAGGAGCCCTTTTCCAGTTTGGCGGTTCAGCCCCCTGCTTTCACCCCCACTCGGCGGGAACGCCAATGCCGGCCCTGAGCGGCTCGAGTTGCTCGAGACGACTTCAGAAGAGGAAGTTCGCGCCGACGGAGGCGTAGGGAGTGCCGAGACGAACCGTCAGGCCCACGGTGTCGCTGAACTGGAACCGAGCTCCAGCGCCAAAGATGGGCTCGACCGGATCGAAGTCATCACCCCAATCCGAGTCCCAGTAACGAGCGGCAATTCCGGGTTCACCGAAGACGCTGATGATGTCGGTGAGGAAGAAGTTCCATTGGAGCACCACCGGGAACCACAGCGTCACTCCGTCGCAGTCGTCGTTGAAGTCTCGGCAAAATCTCCCGCGCCATCGGAAGTCGTCATTGTCCCAGAAGACGATGTCCGCTCCGAAGCCGATCGCCATGTTGTTGTTGATCTTGTCGATCGGCCCGTTGTGAAAGAGGGGGATGTTGAAGCGAGCACCGATGCCAGCGCCTTCAGCGGGAGCGCGGTGGTACTGAAACATCAGGTGGGGCTCGAACTCGAAACCGTAGTGAGCATGCGCTCCGGGGCGCTTGATGATGCCGGCCGCCTCGGCGTCCGACGAAAATCCAGCGAGAGCCAAGCCTGCCGCGCCGAGCATGAGCGCGCACTGAAGCGTCTTCGCGACGAAGCTGCGACCGGGGGCGAACCGAGGCGAAGGAAGGGCAGGAGATCCTGATTCTTTCATGCAAGTGATCCTCGTTGGAGCCACCGCTATCGTGGTGGTCGTGGCGAACAAGAGCGATTGAGTGGGGATGGGCCTCCTGGGCCCCGACGATCGTCCTCCCAACCCAAGTTGACCGAGGCCAAGCTGAATTGGGCCGAGCGCCAGAGCGTGGAGGGATCCACCACGGGGGGGTCAGAGCCACCTTACAAGCCGACAGCGCTCGTTCACAACGTCTGGCGGGCACGCGAGGCCACGTGAGGTAGGACGGTGAGCTACAAACATTCATCCAATAGGCAAGGATGGATGACGCCAGTGCCGTGCGATTGACCAAGGCATTCAGCGCGTCCAAGTTCCTGCGACGTTCGGCCGACGAGCTGCCCGGTTGCTCCACAAACGCCGACGTCGGACCGAACATCGACGGCGCCCCGGACGCGCGGAGCGACGCGGAATTGCCCCAGTGGGTGCGGTCGATCCAATGGACAATTCGTCGAGCGGCGGGGTCGGTCGCCGTTCGCACATGGAGGAGGAGTGCCGCGAACGGGAGGAAATGGAGGCGACGCTGGGCTGAGCTCTCAGCTTGGCCCACCTTTTTTTCATGAGCCCGTATTGGCGTCGACATTGCCGCTTAGACGCCTTCGAAGTCGCCAACGGATGGCGTCGAGCCCCGCGGCTCACTATCGTGCCACCCGCCGATGGCCGAAAATCACGATCACAAGCACGACTCCGCGCGCGAGGGCGCAGACGAAGCCAGCATTCCGTTGCTGTTCATCGCGGCAGCAGCCGCGGGCATCTTCTTCGCAGTAGGAAGTACCAGCGCAGCTTACGGTGGCGATCACCACGAGGCCTCGCAGCCGAGCGAGGCACTCGGGATCCACGAAGCGCCCACCCAAGCCGGACACGAGGCGCCCGCAGCTGCGGACGCCGAGCAGCCCGCCGGTGCAGAAGTGCCTTCGGAAACCGAAGGCGCCCCGGGCGAACCGGAGGCCGGCGAGCCCCACGTCTCCGAGACGGAGGAACCGAGCCCCGCGCCGAGCGAGCCGACCGAACCTCCCACCCCGCAGGCGGTCTCACCCGCCCCCGTGGCCCCGAAAGCTCCAGCACCAACGGCAGCTCCGGCTCCGCCCAAGCCAACGGCGGCTCCTCAACCGCCCGCGCCGACAGCGGCTCCCAAAGCTCCGGCTCCGGTCAAGCCAACCGTTCCCGCCCAACCCAAGGCTCCAGCCGAGCCCGCCCCGGCTCAGCCCAAGGCTCCGGCCCAGCCCGCCCCAGCTCAGCCCAAGGCTCCAGCTCAGCCCAAGGCTCCGGCCGAGCCACCGCTCGGCACCCAGATCCCCACGCCTCCGACGAAGGCCCCCTCGGGTCCCTGAGGCGCCCGCTTTTTCACTGCCAACGACCTCCAGGTCCTACTTCCACGCGCGATGAGTTCTTGGACGAAGGTAGCCGGATGGGTCGGAGCCTCGGGAGTCCTTTTAGCGGCTTTCGGGGCTCATGGACTGGAGCGTGTGGCCGTACCTGGGGTCACGGAATCCGAACAGGTTCGGTGGTGGGCGATTGCGTGCGCCCTGCACCTCGTTCATGCGCCAGGCTTCCTCGCGCTCGGGGCGCTCGACGAAACTCGGAAGGTTACTCGCACTGAAGCATCGGCTCCCGGTGGCGCTTCGTCCGCAAAGGGTTCGTCTGCAAGGCCTTCCTGGACAAAGCTCGCCTCGCGTTCAGGAGTTCTTTGGTGCGTAGGTCTCCTGTTGTTCAGCGGGTCGCTTTACGCGATGGCGCTCGGTGGTCCGCGTTGGTTCGGAGCGGTGACTCCCCTGGGAGGATTGGCATTCGTGGCCGGCTGGCTGTTCCTGACAGTGGGGGGTCGTAGTCGGTGATCAGATCCGGCCCACTGCTATACTCAGAGACTTGCGCATCGGCCGGTACGAGACCCAAGGCATCATCGGCAAAGGCGGTATGGGGACCGTCTATCTTGCGAGAGCCACTGGAGCTGGAGGCTTCGAGCGACTCGTCGCACTGAAGGTGATGCATTCTACGCTGCTCGACGATGAGCAGTTCGTGGAGATGTTCCTCGACGAGGCACGCCTCGCCGCGCGGATCCATCACACCAACGTCGTCGCTACGCACGACGTGCACCAACTCGAGCAAGGGCTCTTCCTCGTCATGGACTACGTCGAGGGACCCTCCCTGCATTCGGTGCTCAACGCACAGCGTGGGCGTAGAAAACCACTGCCCTTGAGTATCTGCCTGCGCATCTTCGACGATGCCCTGGCTGGCCTTCACGCGGCCCACGAGCTCACGACCTCGAAGGGCAGCCCGCTCCACCTGGTCCACCGGGACATCTCGCCCGACAACATTCTGATCGGTGTGGACGGGGTCTCGCGTCTGACCGACTTCGGCCTGGCGAAGGCCGCCGCCAAAATCGGACAAACCCGTGGAGGCCACGTGAAAGGGAAGCTGGCCTTCCTTGCCCCCGAAGCCGTGATGATCGGCAAGCTGGACCCAAGGGCCGACGTCTATGCGATTGGCGTGACGCTCTGGGAGGCGCTCACCCTGCACCGCCTCTTCGAGGCGGAGAACGAGGCCCTGCTCATGGCCAAGGTGATGGCCGGCGCTCAAAAGGCCCCGATCGACAAGAACCCCGACGTTCCGCTGTCCATCAGCCTGGTGTGCATGCGGGCATGCGCGCTCCATCCCGATTCGCGCTACCAATCAGCCAAGGAGTTCAGCGTCGCCCTCCGCGAGGCTGCGCGGGAAGCCGGCGTCGAAGTCGCCTCGTCGACCCAGGTCGGTGAATGGGTCGCAATGCTCTGCGCCGAAGACCGATTGCTCACGCTGGAGCCTGAGCGCCCATCGACACGGCCGTTCGGCATCACCCGCGACCTCGACACCTATACGCTACCCGCAGGCTCGAAACGCAAGTTGGGTCCCGTCGGCGTCGGAGCGACGTTCGTCCTCGCCGCAGGACTGGCGTTGGGTGGGGGCCTGTGGGGAGCCTCGCTCAGGCGGGGCTCGACGTCGGTTCCCAGTGCTACGACCGAAGCGGGGCTTCCCCCCGAAGCCGCAACAGGTGCCGTAAGGGGACTTGCTCCAAACGCGGCGGAGGCGAAGGACCGGACCTCTCTGCCCGAAGCACCGACCGTCGCATCGTCGGTACCCGCCGAGGCCGCGTCGGTACCCGCCGCTTCGATTTCGGCTCCGGTGCCCTTGCCCGCGCAATCTTCCTCTCCCCAGCCCCCAACGACAGCGTCGAAGGTTCCCGGGCGGCGGGACAGACACGCTCCGCGCCCCGCACCCGAAAAGAAAACCTTCGACCCGGAGTCCCTCTAACGCCTCCGGCGTGAGGTCCGAAGCTCGGGCGCGGTCAGGTGGGCTGGCCGGCATCGACCAACCCACCTCCGCACCATCACTTGACGCGTGGAGGGAAGACTCCCTTGTTGCGCGCCGCATCGCAGCCGCGCTTCGCGCCCGTCATTCCATCCTCGGTCTTGACCACCTTGAACTCGACGCGCCGGTTCTTATCCCACGCCTTCGGACCGTAGCTCGGGTCGATCGGGCAGTACTC
>JBNKGC010000041.1:0-38201 GCA_050289625.1 Polyangiaceae bacterium
CGCAACAAACCAAGGCACGCGAGGCCGAAGGCCGAGGAGTGACGAGGCCGCGAGCACCGCCGCCGACCACGTGGGAGGCGCCGGAGCGCAGCGGGAACGTGGGGTGAGGAGGCCGAATTCACTTCGGCCGACGAGGGGGGCGGGGCCGCCCCCCTAACAAGACAGCTCCCTTGCGCCTCGGGGCAGCCGGCGCCATCAAACAATGAAGCATGGGGCTCACTGCAAGCGACATCGATCACGCGGCCCAGCGTCTCGCTGGTCACGTCCGGCGCACCCCGTTTACCGTGGCTCCGGGCCTGAGCCGCTTGTGCGGTGCTGAGGTCTACTGCAAACGAGAGCACCTGCAGGTCACCGGTAGCTTCAAGGAGCGCGGGGCATGCAACAAGCTCCTGTGCCTGTCGGAAGAACAGAGGAAGAAGGGCGTCGTCGCTGCATCGGCGGGCAACCACGCGCTCGGACTCTCGTTCCACGGACGCGAACTGGGCGTGCCGGTCACCGTGGTGATGCCGCGCTTCGCTCCCCTGATCAAAGTCACCCAATGTCGTGAGTTCGGAGCTGAGGTCATTCTCGCCGAGGATACCTTCGACGCCAGCAAGGCCACCGCCATGCGCCTGGCCCTGGACACCGAAAGAACCTTCGTGCACGCCTTCGACGACGCAGACGTCATCGCCGGGCAGGGCACGGTCGCCCTCGAAATCCTCGACAAGGGACCCGAGCTCGACGCGCTCCTCGTACCGGTGGGCGGTGGCGGATTGCTCGCTGGAACGGCCACGCTGGTCGCAGAGCGACACCCCCAAACCAGACTGATCGCCGTCGAAGGTGAGAACGCGCCAACCTTGTCCGGAGCACTTGACGCCGGGCACGTCGTCCCCGTGCCAATCGAACCGAGCCTTGCCGACGGTCTGCACGTCGTGGAACTCGGAACGACCTGCTTCGACTTGATCCGAGGCCGCATCGATCACGTCGAGGTGGTGAGCGAAGCCGAGATCGCGCGTGCGATTGTGCGCCTGATGGAGCTCGAGAAGGCCATCGTCGAAGGAGCGGGTGCCGTCGGCCTCGCCGCTCTGATGCGACGGTCGCTCCGGGGCCAGCGCGTCGGATTGATCTTGAGCGGAGGCAACATCGACCTCAGTACGGTGTCTCGAATCATCGAGCGAGGCTTGGCGGCGGAAGGCCGGCTTTGCAAGCTCACCGTGGAGCTCCGCGATCATCCAGGAAGCCTCGCTGGCCTGGCGGATCTGGTCGCCGCGGCCGGTGCGAACATTCAGCAGATCGTGCATGACCGCAACTTCGGCCCCGCCGACATCTCGGTCGTGCGGGTAACCCTCGTCGTTCAGACCCGCGATCGAGAGCACGTCATCGAGCTGGAGCGAGCCCTCGAACGCGCAGGTCTGCGGTGGTCGCGCGTGGTCACCTGAACGTCGGGTCGGTAGACGGAGGTCGGCGCTCTTGGCTCGAGCTGGTGGCTCAGGGCTCTTTGAACCAGTTCCTCAGGTAAGCGTTTCCGAACTTCTCGAACGCTCCGCCGAGCATTTCCTCGTAGACGTCCGGAAAGGACTTGCCGTCCTCTTCGTAGATCTTGACGCTGGGACGGCGCCAATCGCGCCACTGGAAGTCGAGCTCACCCTTTTGCTGGGGGATCTCGAAGATGCCCCGCAGCCAAATGCTGGCGCCCATGAACATGACACGGGGCTTGCCCCCCACGAAGCCACCAGAAATCTTCTCCGAGTGAATGAGCGTGATCGTCGGCGCCTTCGGTTGCGTCAGCTCTTCGTTCTCACTTCCGGCGGGACCCACGAAGCGAAACTCGACGACGTCTTTGGGGAAGGCCTTCTGGAGACGAGCGACCAGACGCTCACCGAGCTCCTTCTCGCGGCGACGCGCATGATCCCCAAGGAAGTACTGCGACGGCAGGCTCTTCTGCCCCGCGTAGTACTTCCTCGACTTCATGACGATCTTGTCGACTTCCTCGGCCTCCTGCTTGAACTGGTGAGACCAGCGAACGTCGACCACCGGCCCATGCTTCTCCGTGTACTGCACCAGGCGTGTGACGAAAGGAACGAGCTCCGCGTTCTTCGGAGAGGCCTGCTGCTTGAATGCCTGCAGAGCCTTCTCGAAAACCGCGTGGCGCGCCGCCGCGATTTCACCCGCGATCAACGTGTGGCCTGCGTACTTCTTGGGGAGGGCCTCGATGGCCGCGACCGTCCCTTTCTTCTTCGCTTCCTCGAGGGCGGCGAGCAGCGCCGTCCGGTGGGCCTCCTGAACTTCGGCGCCGATCTTCGTGTCCGGGTGCTCTGCGATGAACTTCTCGATTGCTTCGACCGAACCGTCCTCACGTGCTGCGACGAGCTCCGCTCGGGGAAGAAGCACATCGGCCACGTCGCGGCGCTCACCACCTCGCGTCAAATACGCCTGGTAGGCCTCCACGGTGTCTTCGGCCTGAGCGCGCTCGAACAACGCTTCCGCACTGAGTTCGTTGCGCCACCACCACACCGCCCAACCCAAAAGGCAGGCCATCGCCACCGTGGCGACGACCTTGGCGATCGACCCGAGAAAGACCTGACGCTGGTGCGGAGTCGTCGGAGCCAGCGGATTGGGAACGCCGCTGTCGACGAGGGGATTCAGCCGAGCGCGCTCGAGGGCATCGTCGATGCCGAGCTCCTTCCACTGCTCACGCCCTCGCTCGAGGGCCTGCACGGCTTGCGCCGCCTGCTCGACGCCTCCGGCATCGAACCGGAAGCTCGATCCGTCGACGAACTTGACGCTCACCTCGGACCCTTGAGCCACGACATCACTCAGACCGGCCACATCGTATTCGAGCAGCTCGGTTTGCTTCGCTTGGATCACACCCGCAGGAAACAGGTACGTGCCCGCGGGATACGGGGTGCGCATCGATTCCCAGCGCTTGGCCCACCCCGTGAGCGCGCAGAAGACGACACCCGCGGCAAACGCCGCGTGCGCGGCGAGGAAGAGTGGGGGCGCCAGAGCAAGGGGGCTCTCCAGATCACCGAAGCCGTGCACGGTGAAGGCAGCCCAACCACCGGCGATGGCAACGGCCCCGGCCGTCCAGAGGAGGTATTCGCGACTGCCAATCCTCGATACCAGAAGTGGCGCGGGAACGGCCGAGCCCAGGGACGCTTCGATGAACCGATCTTGAAGCGACCGCGGCAAGCCGAAGAACTGCAGTTTGCGCATCGCCGTGGACCCCTCGCTACCAACGCTGAGTGAAGCATGCGACGCACCGTTTTCACAACCCGCTTTCCAGGTTTCCCTCGCGGGATCGCGAACACGACGAGTCACTCGACTTCGTCATCCCGCCACTGAGCTAGTTGGGGAGCGGCCCCGCCCCACTCGTCAGCCGCAATGAATCTGGTCGCCGCTTTAGGCAACGGTAAAGGTCGTGCCCACCTCTGTCGGGAGAAGAGCTTCGGCGCTTGCGAGCTGCCGAAGCGCCTGCGCCGGGGTCATGTGGATCACTTGAGATCGGGTGAGCGAAGAAAAATACGGGCTCTTTGCGAGTGCCGTTTTCCACGGCAACTTCGGATAGGCGTGCCTGAGCTCGTGTACGAAGCGCAACGTCGCGAGAGGATCGAAGGCTTCGAACGCCCGCCTGAGCCGGTGGGCTCGGGTTGGACAGCCTTCGAACGCCCGGGGAAGCCTCATGCACCACTCTTCGTGCTTCGCGGCGATGGCCTCGCGGGCCCCGCGGGGAAGACCGGAAAAATCCTGGAGATGCGACAGCTGGTCGCGTCCGTCCACGAGCCCCCGAAGTGAATCGAGCGCCACCCCGAGGGCAACGAAGACCCCCGGATCGTCGAACTCTGCCGCTTCGAGATCACCGGCGAGTAGACGCGCCACAGCCGGCCCCGTCCCAAAAGGCACACGAGCGGAGTGGCGTGTTCGGATACTGATTTGCGGTGCGTCCAGCCGCCGCACGCTGGCAAGTTTCACCAGTTTGGCGAGTAGGTGGAAATCTTCACCCCCCTCACGTCGTGGAAAACCGCGCGCTCTCGCGTAGGCCACGGGCTCCACCGCGAGAGCGCTGCCGATGGTGTGATAGCAGAACGGCGAGCCGGCCCGAGCCAAACCCAGTATGTAGTGGCGCCAAGACGCCTCGGCGATCCGCGTGGCATCGTCCAAGAGGACATCGCACGACGGCAGGTGGGCGAAGGGGAAGGTGATGGCACTGACTCGCCCCCGGAGAGCGAGCGCTTCGGCATACCCGTTCGGAAGCACCACGTCGGCGTCGGCGCAGGCGAGGTACGATGGCGCGACTCGGCCGCGAGCAACGAGGGCGAGCGCCAGGTCACACCCAATCTTGCGAGCCAATCCCACTCCCTGGCGCTCTGGGAAGCGCATCCCGGGACTGGCTCGGTCCACGACGAGGACGTGCTGCGACCCCATGCGGAGAAGGGAAGCCGCGACGGAACCGTCTTCCACGGCGAGATCCACCCGGTCGAGGGCACGTTGGCCCCACTCCTCGACCAGGCGAGCGTTCGCAGCATGAACGGCGTCGGGTGCATTCACGCGACCGTTGACGACGACGACGACGAGGCAGGTTGGACCGAGCCCTTCGAGAATTCCGTCGAGGCAGTCCGGCTCCTCGTCGGAAACGGGTATCACGACGACGCGCTCGAAGTGCGCCTGGACCCGATCGGCGAGCGCCACCTCGCGTTCGGCGTGTCGAGCGAGGTACTGCGACACGGCGTGCTGCTCGGCGGGAGTCCAACTCGGATGTCGAGACGTCGGAGAGGCCACGTTCCCTCCCGACCGAGTCAGTGGACGGCCGGGCGATGTGGAAGTTGCTTCACGAGCTCGGCTTCGAACTCGAGCAGCTCCCTCGCCCGCGCGCGCACCTCGGCGTCCGGCCCGTAGATGCGCGCGAGACGAAAGAAGAGCGCATGGTGACGAGCCTCGGCACGCGCCAGGTCGAGGTACATGGCCTTCAGGCCGTGCGACTCAGGCAGCGCTTCGGCCACCATCTTGAGACGCTCGCAGCCGCGCGCTTCGACGATTCCGGCGACCAGAAGTCCGTCGACGAGTCCTTCCTCTCCCCCGCGCCGTGCCTTTCGGCGGAGCGAGTTGACGTACTCGTCCTTGTAGTCCGCGGCGAGGGTGAGTCCCCGCTCCGCCATGGCGCGAAACACACGATGAAAGTGTTCGAGTTCCTCGCGCGCGAACTCGATCATCGGGTCGAGAAGTTCCGAGCGATCCGGGTAGCGGACGACGAAGGACATGCCCGTCGCCGACGCTTTCCTTTCGCACGCCGCGTGATCCACCAGGAAGGCATCGAAGTCACCGAGCACCTGGTCGAGCCACTCGGGGGCGGTGGCGACACGTAGATCCAACATGGTGCGGTGCGATATACGGGCCAGGTCGGCGTCGTGCAAACGCACCATCGCGCGCCCGGTTAACCCCCTTTTTGGCCCGCACCATGCGTCGCATCGCCATCATCCTGCTCCAACGTTCCGACGGGATCTGGTTCGCCCACCGGCGCCTCGACACCAAGCGCTCGTACCCAGGACTCTTTGGACTCGGCGCCGGAGGCACGATCGAACGAAACGAAGCCCCTGAGGAGGGCGCTCGTCGCGAACTCCTGGAAGAAACGGAGCTCACGCTGAAGCTTCACCCCGTCGCTCGCTTCCCTTTCGAGGATCGAGCCGCCGGGATCGACCACGAAGTGCACCTCTTCCTCGCCCGCACTGAAGAGGTGCCCCGACACGATGCATCGGAGTGGTCTTGGTCGGGCTGGCTCGACGACCGTCAGGTGGAAGAGCTCCGCAGTCGAGGGCAGCTGTGCCCCGACACCGCGCTCGCTTGGCTGCGAGCGCGCGAGGCCATCAGCGAGCGGTGACCGGGGTCATTCACCCGCGAGGTGCACCACGAGTCGTCGGCGATGGCTGCGGGCGCGGTGCTCCCAGACGTACAGCCCCTGCCACGTCCCCAGCGCGAGCCGTCCTCCCGTCACCGGGATGGTTTCGGACGTCTTGGTGATGGCCGACTTCGCGTGGGCTGGCATGTCGTCGGGACCTTCGTCGTCGTGCTCCCAAGCGCGCGACTCCGGGGCGAGGTCATCCATCCAGCGCCTCAGATCGCGCACCACGGCCGGATCGGCATTTTCTTGAATGACGAGGCTGGCAGAGGTGTGCTGGATGAAAACGGTACACAGGCCCGTCGTCACCCCGCTCTCTTGCACGACCCGCGCCACCTGACTGGTGACGTCGGACAGGCCGCGACCACGGGTCTCCACTACGATCGTTTCTTGATGGACCGACACGACGGGCGGGTTATGCGATCATTCTGGCCGCTCTGGAAGCGGGACGCCGCCAGGAATCTCACCAGAGGAGCAAGCATTTTGCCTCGATGGTGCCGAAGGAAAACGCCCCCGAGCAATTGCGAGGAGCCGTTTTTCGCCTCCTCGGTTCGGCCGAGCTTTCGAAAATCAGCACTAGAACTGCTTGTCTGACCGCGACAAACGGTCGACCGTTTGTCGCTCGGAACCATGACCTCGCACACGACGCGCACGAATTCAGCCTGGTGGAGGAGACTCCTCGGGGCCGACGAGGGGCCTGTCCGCGTCTCGGAGGTTCCCGAGCGAATCTACGAGCGGCTCTCGATCTATTTCTCGCGGACCGCTCGGCGCCAGGGCCTGTGGCGCCTTCTCCGCGCCATGTGGCGTCACAACGCGGGGCGTACGTCGAACGCGATGGCCTTCGATCTGTTCCTCGCCTTCGTGCCGATGCTGGCGCTCGCTGGTTGGGCCCTCGCGCAAGTCGTGGCGAGTCGCGAAGACACCCTGGCCGCAAGCAGCTTGCTGCTGGAGATGACTCCCAATCAGCTGCACCACCTGATCGTCGCGCACTTCGACGCGCTGTCCGGTTTGCAGCTCGCACCGGTCGCGGCCATCGCTGGTTGGTGGCTCACCTCCTCCGCCTTCTACACGATGATCTGCGTTTTCGAGGAGAGCTTCGACTGCAACCCCCGTCCTTGGTGGCAGGGGCGTCTCCTCTCCATGGGGTACGCGCTCGTCGGAATGGGGATCTT
Organism: Polyangiaceae bacterium; assembly: GCA_050289625.1. Lineage (GTDB taxonomy): Bacteria > Myxococcota_A > Polyangia > Polyangiales > Polyangiaceae > NIC37A-2. Next base: position 7,045 of record JBNKGC010000041.1, read on the forward strand.
CACGCTGGCGGGAGTGCTCGGCGTCGCATCGACCGCGAAGGGAGAGGGCGTCGTCGGAACTCTCCTGCACAGCCTGGAGCGCTCGGGACTGACGCATGCCGCGGTGGTCCTGCTCGGCATCCTCGTCACGACGACTTTTCTCGCGGCCTTCTACCGATCTGCGATCCGGCGCCCTGGGTACAAGCGAAGGATGTGGCAGGGAGCAGCTGTCGCCACCGTGCTCGGCGCTGCCGGTTCGGCCGTCTTCGGCTACTACGCGGCCCGCGTGTCGCGGTTCGCACTCTTCTACGGAAGCCTCGCCGCGGTGGCCATGCTCCTGATCTGGCTGTGGCTGTGGTGTACCGCCATCCTCCTCGGTGCCGAGCTGAACGTGCTCCTGGAAGACTCCCAGGCCGAAAAAGAAGGCCTTCGACCGCCTCCGAGCGTTTGAGCCGCCGCCCACTCAGAAGCGGAAGAAGATGCCCAGGTCCGGCACGATCGTCTTTTGGGGGGCGACGAGGCGCATCCCTGGAAGGAAGAGGTCACCGTAGCCCACGCCGACTTGCAGGTTGAAGGTCGCCCACGAAAGCGCAACACCCGGCTGGACGAGCCAGGCGTTCGACGCTTCCGAGGTCAGGAGCTGCCCCTCCACATCGGCGGTGGTCGCCTCATCCACAGGGACGGTCGCTGTAACCTTCGTGTCGGTGACGATCGGCGCCCAACGGGCAACGAAGGTGAGCGCCGTCACTCTCGAGAGACGCCATTCGAAGCCGCCCGAGAACTGGAGATTGTTCTGCGCACCCGCCCCGAAGGCCTCCGTCTCGCCGACGTCGGACTGGGTGGCAGTGGCGGAAACGAACGACTGGACCCAGAGTGCCTCGGCATTGATCTGCCATGAGTCGTTCAGGATGTACGAGGCGCCGAGCGTCCCGACGAATTCGTTCAACTTGAATGCACCTTCGTCTGCCACGTCGCCCAGATCGATCGAGTCGAAATCAGCCAAGAAGTACGTGAGGCGTCCCGACATGGCGAACGGCCCAACGCGGAGAAAGTTCCATTTGACGTAGGCGCTCGGCATGAAGCCGTCGACGACGATGAATGCGAACCACGGCAGGGTGTAGGTTCCCACCATGAGTCGGTCCGTGATTCCGTACTCGGTCTGAAATAGCCCCAGCCGGACCTGCCCGCCCTGGAGTGTGAACGCCGTGAAGTCGGTCCGACGATCCTTCTCCGTGTGGTAGGCGTGCGCGGTCCCAGACCACACGACGCTCGCCCCGACGGCGGCACCCACGAGCCAAAAAGTTCCCCTGCCCTTTCGAATCCTCATCGGGTGACGGCTCCTTCAGCTGCAGGTCCCCGTCGAGGACTCGAAGCAATCGTCACCGAGTGCATCACAGCAAAATGTCCCGTTGCTGCCTCGCACTCGAATGTAGAGCACGGGGATCTCCACGGAGACGATGACGTCCCCATCGGAGACCGGCGTGCGTACCTCAAGCAGGTCTTCGCGAGTCACACGGAAGTCGAGTTCGATTTTGATCGGCTCCTCCGACTCGATCCGAACCGGACCGCTCAGCGCAAAGAGGACGGGACTGAAATTGGGCGCATCGAACCGCACGCCTCCCGGGATGTAGATGCCGAGGCTCGTGTCGAGCTGCACGCGGATGCCCTCGGCCTCGGCTCGACAGGCCTCGAAGCCACCAGCGGAGTTGGCTTCGATTTTCAGGTCGGTGAACTCCACCGTGTAGTCGAGAGTTCCGTTCTCCTCAGCGTCGATCGAGGGCGCGCCCCAGCCCGGACAGATGGTTTTGACCCGCGCGAAGCCCTTGAAGCTGGGGTTTTCTTCAAAGACCGGATCGCCGTCTGGCTCTGCGTAATCGTCCAAGGTCTCCTCGACGCCCGTGAGCGAATCGATCACGAACGACAGGTCTCCGAGAGCCTGCAAGATCACGATGTCGTCCGCTGTTTCCTGGATTGCGATGTCGACGTTTTCAGGATCGACGGTTCCCGTCGGGTTCTCGTAGACTTCGTTCAGCGGCGCCAGGTTCGGCAGCTCGGGAAAGTCGACGTCGCCGCAACCGGTGATGGTGAGCAACAGCGCGGCGAGGACGAAAACCGCGCGGGCACCCCAACCCATACTGCATTCCGGGGGCTTGTCGGTGTCACGCCTCACCCGGGCACCAACGGCCGCTTCACATGATCCATTGAGCCCGGCAACGTGGATCGCCACGCAGCCGCTTCACGCACCCTCACCAAAAGGGGCGCGTGAAGACCGAAGCGCCATTGTGCGCCGGAAACGAGTGCTACCGCGCTGAGTCCGCTCCGGCGGTGCAGATACCGAAATCAGGCGGCAAGCTTCCGCTCTGGGCAGGAGAGAGGCACAGGCGCCCCGTGCCGCATTCGTCTTTCGTCGAGACGGTGGAGCAAAGCTTCACACAGCGCTCGGTGGGGTGGCAGTAGTGACCCCAAGCGCAACTCGCCTGCTCCGACGGGTTGCAAGGATCACCTTCCTCGCCCGTGCCAGGTGCGACGCAACTGGTGATACCGCTCCCCACGACCATGCAAGCGGTCCCGCCACTACATTGGCAGTCAGTGCCATCGGGACAGGGGTAGGCCTCGGCCAGATTGCATTGCTCGGCCCGCACGCAGACGGGCGCCGTGAGATCCTGAGTCCCACCCACCACGGGCTCTTCCGAGCAGAACGTCTCGCCATCACACGAGGTGGCTCCCCGACAGCAGTACGGCCGACAGCGGCCCGACGCGCCTTCCCCAACGCAGGTCAGCCCGGCCGCGCATCCGGCGGGCGAAAGGCACGGTGCATCCGGTCCACCCTGCCCCGAGAGCTCGCAGGAACGGCGACGCTCGCCCCCGATGCTCACGACGTGGCACGAGTAGCCGGAGGGTTCGAGGCTCCCTGAATCGCTCGGGATGCTTACGCTCCCGGCCATGCCCCCGAGGCCCGCCGCACCCCCGAGAGGCGACTGTCCACCAGCACCACCCATCCCGAGGGTCGTGTCGCACGAGACTTCGTCGTCCGGGACACACCCCATTTCGGCGGCCTCGCCGCAGAGAGGATTCAGCGAGGCGCCCAGGGAAGAGCCTCCGGCTCCGCCGTAGCCCCACGTGGCGTCGACGTTGTTCCTCGGTTCGCCGCCACCCGTACCGGTCGCTCCCTGCAGTCCGTCGTCCTCGCTGGATGCCGAACAGCGCACGCTGGCGAAAGCCACTCCAAAGAGCAGGAGCGGCAACAAGGGGCGGAGGGAACGAAGCGAAGCCAACGACCCGAGGTTAGCACTCGCCGTGCAGGTCGCCCATGTGACGCCGATGTCAGGGGGGCGTGTAGGACAGCCGGGTCGGGGGAGTTCCATCGCCCTGGAACTGCCGCGGGCGGAGAGCGTGCGGAAGGCGCCGGGGCGACCGGAGCGGGTCAAGAAGGTCCGCTCACTTGAGGCTCAGAGAGCGCACCACGCTGTTCTTCGCGCTGTCGTAGACCCGCAGGGTAAGCAGCGCGGGGCCCCGTGCAGACAGGGCGGAAACGTCGAAATCGAACTCCTCGCGTTGCTCGTCGAAGATGCCGTCGCTCGGGAAGAAGGGCAGCCAGGTATCCGAACCGGCCAAGCTGACCTCGATGCGTTGGATGGGACCGATACCGTCGAGGGCCACACCCTGCACCCGCCGCCCCGTGACGCGAAGCTGCTCCACGGTGGGGGCGGTGTTGTCGACCAAGACTACACCGCTTTCCAGCTCGTGCGTTTTGACGCGATCGGGAGGATTCGCGAGCTCATCCGTGGCCACGACACGCACGCGATAGCGGCCCTCCGGTAGGTCCGCGGTGTCCCACGAATAGCTCTCCGAAGTGTGGATCTCTCCGGGCTTGAGCATGTCGAACCAGTCGTTGGTTCCGATGAGCCGATAGCGGACGAGGTAGCGCATCTCGTCTTCGTCGGGATTGTCGACCTTCCATTTGAGCGACACCTTCGCTTCCGGCTTGCCGTCAATCGGGCCGCCGGAAGCCTTGATCCCGCTCGAACCGGAGAGATCCGCCGAAGACGTGGCATCCACCTCGGTCACGATGGCGCGCAGGTTGTCCGTGAGGAAAGGAATCACGACCTCACGCAACTCCGCGTTTTGATCGCGGTTCCAACGCGCCCGGACTTGCAGATACCGGCCCACCGGGCTGGCAATCGGGCCCGCGGCCGTCACCGGTGTACTCCAATCCGACCACGTGTCGTCTGGCTCCGAAGTGTTGCCGGTGCGAGTGGAGAGCTCGAGGGTCCCCGAAGCGTCCCACTCGATGCGGCCGAAGCTCGCTCGAATGCCCGCGTCGAGAACCTTACTGGTCCACACGGCGTCCGCCCCGCCCATCCCGCGAATGGGATGCAGCACGGCAGGGTCGCTCGCCGCCAGAAACCCGGAAGCACCCGCACCGATCGCTAGCGCCGTGATCTGCCGTTCGTCGGTATCGGCGATCAGAAGCTCGCGGTGGTGATCGTCCACCGTGTAGACCCTGCCCTCCGCTCCGGTCCCGACGTAGGGGTCGCCGTTCGGACCCAGAGTGAGACTCACGAAATGCTCACTCGAGTCCTCGATCAACTGCTCCGGTTCGCCCGTCGGAGAGAATCGATACAGGGTCCCCTTCCCCTTCGAGGCCGAAACGGACTTCGGTCCGGGAGCTTTGAGGGCCGACATCTTGCCGCCTCGTCCGCCACCCTTCAGCTCGTTGGCGATGGCGAATACCGTTCCGTCTTTCCCGATGGCGATTGAACGAACCTCGGTGCTGCCGAAGTCGTAGAGCACGCTCGCGCGGCCCGGTCCTGTGACGGAGTAGAGGATCGCCGTGTCGCTGGCGCCCGCGTAGACCTTTCCCCCCGCGGCCGCCACGCTCATCAAGTGCTCTTGCTCAGCGTCGAAGTAGACCTGAGCTTGTCCCGCTCGCGTGATGCGAAACAGCTTTCCTTCCGGTCCGGTTGCCGCGAGAAGCGCGTCCTCTGCCGGATCGAACGCCAAGGCCCAGACGTGTTCGGTGTTCTCGAGGGAAACGAACTCCTCGAGCTTGTCGCCCTTGAGCTCGTAGATCTTCCCGTTGGGCAGGCTGCCGACGAGCACGCGACCACCCCACGCCTCGACGAGAGACGTCAAGACCAGCGCCTTCGTCTTGGCCACCACCTCGGACTTGCCGCCCTGAACGCGGATCAGCTTGCCATCGTTGCCCGTGGCGAGAAGCACGGAGCCGTCGGGCCGAGGCAGGGCAGCCCAGACTGTGGCGGCGTCCTCCACGGGTGTCTTACCCAGGTTCAAACCGGCCCGAAGCAAACCGGTGGAGTCGATGGCCACGCCCTCGAGGTCACCGCCTTTGAAGTCCGCATCGCTGTCCAGCACGAACCGCCGGGTCCCGACGGCATTGGCCGAATCGATGGCACCAACGGTGACGAACAGCGCAGCAGAAAAAAACAGTCCTTTACGTGGATTCATGATGATCGTGTCAGTCGATGCAATGGGCGTGTCGGACGGGGAAGCAATGGAGTCATCGAAGGGCGGGGCGAACCGTCACGCTAACGCTGTCGCGCCCGACGAGAAACTGAGGGCTCTTGATGACGTGGCGCACTTCGGTTTCGAACTGGCTCGGGCTAATCGAGCTGTGAACCGTCGTGAGTGAATCCAGTGCACCAGGAGGAAGATTTTTGGCCACGCGCCCCCGGTAGGCGACACCGCCGGAACCCGAATCGAAGGACACGACGATGGATTTCGGAGGGTACACGGGGTCTTCCATGTTGGCGATGAGCTCGTCGAGGGATTCGGGTGCGGCTCGCTCTCGCTCCACGGTGTAACCAGGAGCGATCTCCAGGTTGAGCGTTTGCCCGGCAAAACGCTTTGGAACAGGCACCGAAATGATGCGCGTCTGTTGGGGGCCGTCGAAGGTTTCGAGGGTCAGTCGAATGCGCGCTGCCTCACCGGGGTCGAGTTCCGGGTTCAGAATTTCCGCGCCCCGCAGTCGGAGGAGGTCTTGGCCGAAGACCAAATCGATGTCGAAGTCGACTGACTCGATGAGGACGGGCTGCCAGGGGTTGTTCAGAATCGCACCCGCGCCGCGCACTAGGTTGGATCGCATCATCTCCGGGACCTGCGGCGTTCCGGTTTCCGAGGCACCGTAGTCGAGAATGGTGACCTCGGGACCACCGGCAACCTTGAGCTTGCCGGTGGCCGTCCAGGTCACGTCGCGGCGCTCGGCGGCGGCAGCCTCGAGGGCGCTTCCCAGGGCAACCCCGAGGAACGCGGGGGTCATAAACTTGTCGTGAGCGACCTCGAAATTCCATTTCGTGAAGGCCGCTCCCGGTTCCCCGGCGAGCTGCAGACTAACAGGAACGATCGGAGGCTGGAGGTCCTGGGAGACGACGATTGAAGCCGTTCGGTCGTTCACCAGCGTCCCGACCGGCCTCACGGCCGTGCCGATCTTGAACGAGCGCATCTGCGTGGCCATGAACCACAAGATGCGACCGATAGCGGTCGGCATTGCCGTGACACCAACGTTCATCATCGGGTGACCGAAGGCGACGAGGCGGTCTCCTTCGACGCGCGTGACCGTGCCGATCCCCATCGCGCTCATGTCGCCGCGCACCATCTGCACACCGATGGCACCACCATCGACGTAACGTTTCGGCGCGTCCGCCTCCGTAGCGCCGCCGCCTCCGGCCTGCATCGGCTCGAGACCGAGGGGTGACAGCACATCGCGCATCGCTGCGATTGCACCGGGAGTCATCCCGCCGACGAGGACTGGCGTCGAGACGGGTGCGAGGGGGGCACTTCCTGTCGAAAGAGCGTTGTCGCGAGACTGAGCGAGTTGCTTGGAATGGGTCCGAACGTCGTACTCCTGCGGCGCACCGACGAAGGCTCCACGACTACTCGCCGGCGGCATGGCGCGCGCCGTCTTCGCCGGGCGCGATGCCGTTGCTGCTGGCAACGGCTGAAGGGGAAACCCGTGAATCGACGGCGGCAGCGGGCGGACGAGATCGTCGAGCATGTTGCGAATCGGTGTGACGCCAGCGACTGGCTCCTTGCCGAAAGTCCAACCGTACGCGTAGGCACCGATCATCTTGCCGTCGATGTAGACGGGGCTGCCGCTCATTCCGGCCACCACCTTGGCCACCTCGAGGCGAGGATGCTTCGTCTTGACGAGGATCAGATCTTGGCGCGGACGGAAGTTGTCCAGCACGTCGATGATCTCGACCTCGAAGCGCTCGGGTTTCGTTCCCTCGAAGACGGTGAGCCCGTAGCCCTTCATCTTGGGCTTCAGAGCACTGACCGGGAGGATGTCCGGGCGATTCGTCAGCGCGTCCGCATGCGCCACCTCGAGAGTGACCGGGAGACTGGCGGCGAGACCCAGGACGGCGGCGGCGATGATTGTGACGGTAGAACGCACGGCTTTTCACACTCTAGCAAGGGGCCGAACCCGACCGCGACCGGCAGGACGCCCCTCCGGTAGCTTCATTAAGCCCGTGACTCCGGGAGACCAAGGGGGACAACGATCCATGAGGAAAGCAACGGTTCAGACGCCCAGTTTCTTTCCGACAATCGTTCGACGCCGCCGCTTTCGCCCAAAACTCCGCCTTCAATGGGTGGGGTTCGAGCGAGGAGCCGCGTATTGTGCGCGCGATGGAGCTCGTGGTCCTCGCGGTGGTGGTGCTGGCCTCAGCCACCTGGGTGACCGTCCACGTGGCTCTGTCCTGGGCCCTGTCGAGCCGCGGCCCACGCTGGCGAGGACTGGCCGCCCTCGTCGTCCCTCCCCTCGCCCCCTACTGGGGTCGGGAAGCCGAGCTCACGAGCCTCACACGAGCGTGGCTCGCTTCACTTCTGACCTACGGCGTCGCACTTGTCGTTGCGGCCTTCTGAGAGACGCGCGACCGGCGGCCTCCGCGTGGTTCACTTCCGGTACGGGAGGGTGTCCGTGAGGGTGCGCATGCCCGAAAAGCCTTCCTTCACCCAGCGATCGCGGACTTGGTTCGCCAGCTTTTCGTGGCCGTCCCACGGCACGGCGACCGCGTACACCAGGCAGCCGTGCGCGTAGGCGGGATAGGCCGCCCAAGCGGCCGAGAACTCGTAGTGCCGAAACAGGAAATCGACGGCGCCCTCGGTCGTGTGAATCACGAGAGGGTCCTTCCTCCACTCGGCTTCGTGCGAGGCAGTGGGCTCCAGTTCCACTCCGTACGAGTCGGCCTTCGACCGGGCCTCTCGCTCGAAGCGCTGCATGCATGCCGCGCTGGTCACTTGCTGTCCCTCGGGGATCTTCACGACCACCGCGATGGTGACCACGTGGTGATCGTCGCCGTAGCGAAAGCCGGTCAGGTGATCGACCAGACGATACCGGACCCGTTTCCAATTCTTCCAGTCGGATAGCGGCGCGTGAACCTGATCGTCCTTGTCGTTCCGCCAACCCCAGCCCTCTTCGAGCTGCCTCGCCAGTGCGGCGGCGTGGGGGTCGTACGCATCTCCCCCCGGCTCCTGCATCGTTACCGTCGTCGGCGTCGGGGGAAGCCCCGGCGGCTGACGCGGAGCGGAGCTCCCGCAGCCCGAGAGGAGGGCGGCGCTCACGAGCGAAACGCAAACCAGTTTTGGGTGAGCGAGCACAGTCACGGATCCAGGGGAAGCTTGAGGATGCACCGGGATGCCGGCGAGTGCACGGAACCGATCCAAGCCGCCGGCCCACGGGCTCATCTCCCCAATACGGCCGGTCTCGTCCACGCCTTCCCCCCCAAGCACGCCTTCACAGAGCAGTCGGCTGGAGGAGCACGTACCGAGAACCGCTTGAAAATGCAGACTTTTCCGAGACGGTAACTGGGTCAGACCGTGGCTCTGGTCCAGCGAATGTCGTTCCAGTCATGGGCTCCCAGCCCGAAGTCCCCCGCGTGGCGAATGTATCGGGCCTCGCGTCCTGCCGATTCGAGAGTCGGGACACCTCGTTCTTTGCGTTCTCGCTCGATCACCTGGAGGCCCACGGTGTCGATCGCGACCGGGTCGGCACTCACGTAGACCGCACCATGCGGCACCCGCGTGCGCGGATCTTTGTCGAGGGGGCCCTTGTCGTACGTGATCTTGAAGGCGTCGACGATGTGAAGGCGCACCCGACTCGTCACGAGGGGATGATTGTAGAGCATCGCGATCTGAGGGCTCGCTTGGTGCGCGTGGTGGTCGTGGGGGTTGTCGATGTTGCCGTGCGTGATGTTCTTCATCGCGCCCGTGAACCCGCAGATCGAATGATCCTTGAACATGGTCATGTCGATCACCGCCGTGGCTTCGGTGAAGAAGCGACAGTACCTCGTCTCGATACCCTCGTAGATCTTCAAGGGCTTCATCGGGTGATTGCGATTGTTGTGGGTGACGGTCTTCACGCCTTCCGGAAGCTTCCAGTCGCGCACTCCAGCCCGAGTGCCCATCAGGTAGGTCGGATATTGCTCGTAGACGAGCACTCGGTCTGTCGGCACGCCCACCGCCAGCACCGCTTCGACCACGGGGAGGATCAACTCGTAGTTGACGGCCATCGTGTAGCCGCGCTGTCCCGCGATTCCGTTCACCTTGATGGCCACGCGGTCCTCCGCGTGAATGAAGCGCGCCATGGCCTGCTTCAGATTCGGCGCGCCGGTGAGATCCGTCATGGCCCGTTCGAGGAGGCGCCGCGCGACGTCCGCCTTCGGCCACAGCTGATTCGGCTGCATGAACGAAGCGAAGTCGCCCTTGGCATCTGCCGAAGCCACACGCCCCGGAGCGATCCACGGTGAGAAACCCGAGGGCGGCGAGGCGATGAGTGATTCCTCGCTCTCTTCTGTTCCGGAAGCGAGCCTCGGCAGGCCCCCTGCGAGCGCCGCGGCTCCGGCTCGCAGCAGGGTTCGGCGGGGAAACCTCGGGATGCTTACCACCCTGTCGGGCTATCACGGGGCGCCAGGGCCGGCAAAACGGCTCGGGGAGGCTACCCGAATGCCCCCTTACTCGGGTGGATGCGTCCCTGGCTTTCGCCTCCGCACAGGCATCGCGTCACCGCTCCGCACTTGGCAAAGGGTCGACAGAGCTCCCCTTCCTTCGGACACACGTAGCCCTACCAGCGCGCAGTCTGCACCTGCCGCTCTTGCCTGATGGGATCATCGCAAGCGATGATGGCTGTAACCCTTCAACTGTCTCCCGACCTGCGATCGGGCGCATCCGCAGACCCGCTCGACCGTGGGGCTCCGGGCGCCGACGGTTTCGCGGACTCCGTTTCCGGGGGCACTTCGGGTTCGGGCGGGTTCAAGACGACGAGCGGTTGAATGCGCCGAAGGCTGCGCACCCCAATCCCACGCACCCGTAGGAGATCCGTGACTCGTCGAAACTTGCCCAGTCGCTCGCGCAACTGAACGATGGCTTCGGCTCGTCGCTGTCCCACCCCCGGCAGGCGCGTGAGCTCCTCCGCAGTGGCGACATTGAGGATGACCTTGCCGTCGGAGGTGACACCAGCGCTCTCGGCCTTGGGTTCGGCGGCGCAAGGTACTGGTTTGCCCCGGGCGCCGTCCGCCTCGGCGGTTGCGCTCGCCAGACGTGTCGCGGCACCAGGGGGCGTGGACTGGGCCGCGGCCTCGATCGCGTCCGAATCGTCTTCCTCGGCGGCCGACGATCGGGATGCGCTCTCGGGCCCTTCACCCTCATCGCCGGCAAGCCATTCGGTGTCGTCCGCACGGACAACGATGCCCGCCGGCGTTTCTCGAGTTGCCGAGACTCCGAGGGCAGCCACCGCAGCAAGTACGAAGAGCGCACCAACGGCCTTGCAAGCAACTGGCGTCCAAACGCTTTCGCGCAAGCGAGCCAGCCGCCTCGAAGCCTCCTCCCCGACGCCCGGTGCCCCAGGCGCCGGGCTCGACGCGGGCGTGGCGGGGGACCGAAGCCCCCCACCACACACTGCGGCGTCACCTTCTTCGGGCGGGCAGAGCCCGTGCTTTTCGATTTCGTGCATCGCCGCGTTCACGTCGAACCTCCACTCAGAGGGCGATGACTTCGGCGCCGTTTGCGTGCTGACCCGCCCGCTGATCCCGCGGAACGTAGTCACGAATGTGGAGCTCACCGCTGACCGGAAGGGACTCGAGCTTGCAGTTGAGCGAACCGTCCCGGTTCACGAAGGCGACACCAACACGGTTCCAGAACTTGCGTTCGCCACTGCCCGAGATCACGTAAACGACTTTCATCTTCGACTGATTCATCACTCACTTCTCCTTGCTTCGTACCGAGCCTCTGCCCGGCACGCAGGAACGAAGAGCGAGAGACGTGCCAACGGCGCATCGCAGCTGAATCCAGCCGCGAAATCCTCTTTGAGGCTGCCTCCGGCGGCCGGCGGCCGAGGCGGTGGCCGCGGCGACCGTGTGGCGGACAGTCACGCGAATGGGTTAGCCCTCGAGTCCCCGCGCGCGAGCAGCGAACGAGCGGAGTCGCTAACGGCCATGCCGAGCCTCGGAATTTCAGCCTTGCTGGACGCCTTCGCGCAGCCGCTCGACGAGGGGCGCGATTTCACCATGCCGAAGCTTGTACAGGCTGCGGTTGGCGACGAGCACGCTGGAGATGTCGCAGATATGCTCCTTCACCACGAGATCGTTCTCGCGCAGAGTCGCTCCCGATTCGACGATGTCGACGATCACGTCCGAGAGTCCCACGAGCGGGGCGAGCTCGACGGAACCGCCGACGTAGATGACCTCGGCCTGCAGCCCCTTCTTGGCGAAGTGCTCCGTGGCGATGCGCGGAAACTTGGTCGCAACTCGAGGGCGCGCACCGATGGTCGCGTCCTCCGGTCCAGCCACGACCATCCGGCACTTGCCAACGCCCAGATCGAGCGGTTGGTAGAGATCGTAGCGGCGCTCGAGGAGCACGTCGCGACCGCTGATGCCGAGATCAGCCACGCCGTACTCGACGTAGGTCGGGACGTCGTCGGGCTTGAGCAGAAGAAAGCGCAAGCCGCCTTCGTCGCTCTCGCGAATCAGCCGGCGATCGTCGAGCAGCAGGTTCTTCGTCCCGATGCCGGCACGCTCGAGCAGGGGCGAAAGCGCCTTGGCAACACGACCCTTCGGAATGGCGAGTGTCAGGGGCCGCACGTCAAGGTCCTTCCAGGGCGATCCGTTCGATGTCGGCGCCGATGCCGCCGAGCTTCTTTTCGATGCTCTCGTAACCGCGGTCGAGGTGGTAGACGCGGCGGACGATCGTCTCGCCGCTGGCGACCAGTCCAGCGATCACGAGGGAAGCGCTGGCCCGCAGGTCCGTGGCCATGACGGAGGCACCCGAGAGACCATCCACTCCCTCAACGAAGGCGGTGTTGTTGCGGGTCTCGATCTTGGCGCCCATCCGGCGGAGCTCCGGAACGTGCATGAAGCGGTTCTCGAAGATGGTCTCGGTGAGCACGGCTCGGCCCTGACACTGGGTCATGAGCGCCATGAACTGCGCTTGCATGTCCGTGGGGAAGCCCGGGTGTGGAGCCGTCGTGACGTCCACCGAACGAAGTGGCCCTTCGCGCACGACCCGCGCCCCGTCCCCCTCCCGCTCGATCGCAAGCCCCGCCTTGCGAAGCTTGACCACGACGGGCTCCAAGTCGTCGAGCGGCGCGTGCTCGATGAGGACGTTCCCTCCCGTAGCACCGACGGCAGCCATGAAGGTCCCGGCTTCGATCCGATCGGCGATGATGGCGTGATCGAACGGCGCGAGCTCGTCGGCACCGGTGATGTGAATGATCGAGGTGCCGGCACCGTCGACTCGCGCGCCCATCTTGTTGAGGACGCGTCCGAGTTCCTCGACCTCGGGTTCCCTGGCGCAGTTGACGAGAGTCGAGCGCCCCTTGGCGAGCGCGGCCGCCATCATCAGATTTTCAGTGCCCGTCACCGTTGGGATGTCGAACACGATCTCGGCGCCCTTCAGCCGTGGGGCTTCAGCCAAAATGTAGCCGTGGTCGACTTCGATCTTCGCTCCGAGAGCCTCGAGCCCCTTGAGATGCTGATCCACCGGGCGAGCGCCGATCGCGCAGCCCCCGGGGAGGGAGACCTTCGCTTTGCCGCAACGGGCCACCAGAGGCCCAAGGACGAGCACGCTCGCTCGCATCTGGCGCACGAGATCGTAGGGAGCTTCGTAGAGATTTCCGCTCGCCTCCCCGACGTGGACCTCCGGGATGTCGACCCGCGTCTCGCGTCCGAGCACCCCAAGGAGGGCCGCCGTGGTGTTGATGTCCCGCAGGCCGGGCACGTTGCGCAGCCGGCTCGCCCCCTCGGAGAGCAGCGTGGCGCACAAGATGGGCAGCGCGGCATTCTTGGCGCCGCCCACGCGGATGTTCCCCTGGAGGCGGCGCGTGCCGCGAACTCGGATGGCGTCCATGTTCGAGAGCGGCCTTAGCGGCTTTTTTCCTTTTGGGCAAAGGCCACGCCGGGGCCCATCTGAGCTACCCTCCGCCCATGCGGCGCCGCCTTCGCCCCTGTCCGTCTAGAGCGACATACGGCTCACCGCTCGTCGCCCTGGGGGCGTTCTTGGTTGCTGCACTCGCCGCACCGGGCCCCGCCGCGGCCTCGACCGTACGAAAGATTGCCGTGGCCTCGTCCGGCCGGAGCAAAGCCCCCTCCACCGAACGCGGCCTGGTGGAGGCCTTCTCCGATCCGGGCGCGGGCCTGCACAGCGAAGTCGAGGCAGAGAAGCTGCGAGCTCTGGAACGTCTCGGAGGAGCGACCTCCGAAAGAGACCGGCAGCTCTTGGTTCGCACGGTCGACGCCACGGCAGGAAACGAAAGTGCTCGATTCCGCCTCACCGCCGCGCGAGCTCTAGCTCGGCAGCTCGACCGTCCGAGCGCACGGCGATCCCTGGGTCGCCTACTGTCGACGGCAGCGGGAAGCACCGATCCGCTCGACACGGTCGTGCGCGGAACGATCGCGTTGGCTCTGGCGCGAAGCGGAGCCCCGGACGCCATCGGGATCCTAGCCCGAGCGCTCCGGCAAAGCGTTCCGCTCGCAGAAGCCGCCCGCACGGGGCTGGTCGCGTATCCTCCGGAGCGGATCGCGATCGTGCTCGAGGCGGGCCCCATCGACCTGCCAGTGATCGAGCTCCTCGACGATCTGGGCGATCAACGCGCATTTGCGCCATTGCGTGAGGTCGTGCGCGGTGCCCGCCCGAAGCTGCGGGCACGCGCGGCCCTTTCGCTCTACCGCCTCGGTGCCCTGGAAACCGTAGAGCTCGCCGAATTCTGGTGGAAAAACAGCCAGGACCCGGACGAGCGCAACGCCGCTGCCATGATCCTCACCGACGCCGGCAGCAGCCTGGCTCCCGGAGCGATCGCGACTCTACTCTCGAGCACGACTGGGCGCGCGGCACGCGAGCACGAGCTCGGGATCGAGCTCGCCCAGCGGGCGCCTCACGAGTCCTTCGAGGAGCCACTACGCCGCCTGGCCGAATCCGACGAGCCCGTGCGAGACAGGGCTTTGACGGCCCTCTCCCGCCTGACGACGCCGTCGACGCTCGACTATTTCCGCAAAGGGCTCACCGGTGCGGAGGTTGCGCGCTCGGCCGGTGCTCTCGCACGTGGCGGAACCCCCGAAAGCGACTCCCTCCTGCTGGACGCGCTGAAGCAACCGGCCGCGCGTGCGTGGGCACTCCGTGCGCTCACCGTGCGTGCGTTTCACCACCCGGCGAGCCCGTGGGAATCGACGGCTCTGGAGGCAGCGCGCTCCCTCGTCGCACCGGGAGCTCCAGAAATCGATCGCGCAGCGGGAGCCTGGGCCCTCGCCGCGCTCTCCCCAGAGGAAGCGGTCCCGCTGCTCGAACGAGGAGACGCGGTGGTGGCGACCGCCGCTGCTCGCCAGAGCTTCGACGGACCTCTCGCTCGAGCCGCTGCGGGTCGCTTGGCAAACTTGGTCAGCTCGCCGAACCGTGCGGGAAGCACCAACTCCTCGAAGTCGAGTGACCTAGCTCTCGAGAATGCCCTCAGCGCAGCGCTTTGGTCACCGCGAGCCAACTCCGAGCTTTCGACCCAGACTCTGCGCCAGCTACCCATCGAACCCACGTCGGGCGCGAACGCGGCCCTCGCCAGCGCCCTCAGCGCACGCCTTCCGTCCCCCCCAAGAACCGATCTCGAACGGACCTCCAGCTTGGTACCGAACGAGATCGCCTCACGTCTCGACTCCTCGCAGGCGCGCTTGCGCGCCGCCACCGCATGGGGACTCGGCCGAGCGTCGACTCCTCAGGCGGTCGGCTTCTTGCGCCAAGCGTACGACGCCGAACCCAGCCCCATGGTTCGTCGAGCCGTCGTTCTCGCTCTCGGCGCCCACTCGGGCAGGGGCAGTCGCCTCACCCTGATCCAGGCCCAGGCTCTGGATCCCGACGCGGCCACGCGCGCACTCGCCGGAGCGCTGCTGTCGACGCCCCCCGGGTCGGGTCCGGGTGCGCTCTCGAGCCGCTCGCTTCTGTGGCGAACCGGGGTGGCGGGCCCAGCCGCAGTCACGTCCGCGTGGGGGCAAACCTTGCCTTTGCACCCCGACCCGGACGGGTTCATGGGTGTCTTGGGGTTCGGTCCCGATCCCCTCGACCTCGTCCAGGAGGAGCCCCGGGTCCTTGCGCCGAAAGGCGAGCAGCGAGAACCTGCCCCCGGGACGCCCCAACCATGACCCGACGCAACAAGTCCGACAGCGCGCCAAAGGTCCCCGGTCGAGCCGACCAGGATCCGGCCGGCTCGACCGCTGGGAACCCCGAAACCTCTTTCGAGGAATCGATGCGCCGCCTCTCGGCAATCGTCGATGCACTCGAGGGAGGTGAGCTGTCGCTCGAGGATTCACTGCAGCGCTTCGAAGAGGGCATCCGATTGGCGCGCACTTCTCAGGCCAAGCTCGACGCTGCTGAGGCCCGCATCGAGGAACTGTTGCGCATCGACGAGGACGGCAACCCCGTCGTCGAGGAGCTCGAGGTCGACTGAGGGAGCCTGGCTCCGAGGTCGACCGATGGTGGAAGGATGACGCGGGACGTTGCATCGACGGCCGCCGCGCTCGCCATTGGCAACGAGCTTCTGAGCGGAAAGGTTCGCGACCAGAACCTCCATCAGCTGGCGCTCACGCTTCGCGCCATCGGGATTCAGCTCAGTCGCGCGCACATCATCGCCGATGACCGCGCGGTCATCGCATCCGAAGTGGCGGCCTTGTGTCGCAGTCACGACGTCGTGTTCACGAGCGGTGGCATTGGTCCGACCCACGACGACCTGACCATCGAGGCCGTCGCCGACGCTTTCGGTGTGGGTGTGCGCATCGACGCGACGATGGCTCAAATGCTCGAGCGTGCGTACGAGACCCGTTTGACCGAGGGCCATCTGCGCATGGCGCTGATACCCGAAGGCGCGCGCCTGTGTATCACCAGCGACGTCGCCTGGCCGACCGTGGTGATGGAAAATGTGTGGATCCTGCCGGGGGTTCCGGAAATCTTCCGTATGAAGCTCGCGGTCGTCCGTGAACACCTCCGGGGCTCGCGCACCTTCGCTACCGGCTCCGTCTACACGCAGATGGAAGAGACCGAGCTCAAATCCCTGCTCGATCGGATCGTCGGCACCCACCAGCAGGTCGAGGTCGGCTCCTACCCGAAGTGGTTCGACCCGACCTACAAGACGAAGATCACCTTCGACGCCGACGCGAGGGATTTGGTGCGGCGTGCCATCGACGATTTCCTGGAGCTTCTGCCAGAAGGCGAACCCCAATGGATCGAGTGACTCCCGCGGTGCGCTGCTCGTCGACAACGCGTTCCGCCCTGGCCCCTGTCGGGTGATAGGCCGCTCGTGGCGGCGGGACCGCACCCGCCGGCCGTCGGTGGCGCTCGACTGGCCGCCGACCGGCGTCATGATTCCCCCGGCCTCGGCGGAAGCAACCAGGCGTCATTTATCGACGACGGGCACCGGACACCTCGGCCCGGCCAGGCCGAAACCCATCGCGAAGAGAGCTCGGCACGCTCCCTGCACTTGCCTCGAGCGATGCGATCCCAGTCTGCCGTCCGCCGCCTCACCAGCCCTCGCTCTGAGCCTTGCTGCGCCCGCAGCGAGCCGCCCCCCAAATCAGGACTTCCGGAAGACTCCGCTGACACCGAGTTCGGCGCCGCCAACGCGGCCCGCACCCCCTTCGGGCAGGCGTGCCAGGAAGGTTTCGGCGCGCTGGGGGACGTGGAGCTCCTGGGTCTCCTTCTCGGGCGCCCCCCTCGGTCGGGCGGGCGCACTGCGGCCGCTCGGGCTTTGGACCGCTGTGGCGGAGTCGTCACGCTGTCCGGACTGGGCCCCCTCGCGGTCGCCGAGCGGACGGGCCTCGGAATCCGACAAGCCGCGGCCGTAGCAGCAGCCATCGAGCTCGGACGCCGCGTAGTCGTCGAGACCACCCAGCCATCCTCCGCAAACGGGCCCTGGAGCGCCGAGACCGTCGCGCGTTGGGCGCGCCCTCGCCTCGCGGGCTTGGGCCACGAGGAGGTTTGGGTGCTCTGCCTCGACGGTCGCATGACGCTCCGGTCGGCCACTTGCGTGGCTCGCGGTGGTGTCCACGGTTGCGCGCTGACCACGCGGGACGTGCTGACCCCCGTCGTACGCGACGCCGCGAGCGCCTTCGTGCTTGTCCACAATCATCCGAGTGGCGACCCTGCACCGAGCCACCAGGACATCGTGATGACGCGCGCGCTCGCAGCTTCGGCCGAGCTCCTGTCGACTCCCTTGCTCGATCACGTCGTCGTCGCCCGAGGAGGACATCGCTCTCTGTACGACATGGGAGTCCTCGACGAGGAAGAATGGTGCGAAGGCACCCGGAATCCGCACGAATGAACCGCTCCCGAAGGACAAAGCGCTGCCATTTCGAGTAGTTTCCTCGCCCGATCGAGGATCGGAGCTTGGAGCGCGCTCCGCGCCTCATGTATCCTCCTTCGACGATGAGCACCGAGGTGACGTTCTCCGCGCTGACGGACGTGGGGCGCAAGCGCGATCACAACGAGGACAACTACCTCGTAGACAAGAAGCTGGGCCTCTTTGTCGTGTGCGACGGCATGGGAGGCCACGCGGCGGGTGAGGTCGCGAGTGCGCTCGCGGTGCGCACCTTTCACGAGGAGGTCAAAAAGGAAAAGGACCTCATCGACGATTTCGCCGCTGGCAAAACCGGGGCGGAGCGGGTCAGCAAACGCGACATCACGAACATGCTCGAGTTCGCCGTGAACCGAGCGTCGCAGCGAGTCCACGCGGAGGCACTGAAAGATCCCGACAAGCGCGGCATGGGCACCACGCTGGTGGCCATTCTCCTGGTCGGACAACAAGGCTTCGTCACCTACGTGGGCGACAGCCGGCTCTACTTCTTGCGCGATGGCCTCCTGGAGCAGGTCACTGAAGACCACAACGTCTTCAACGAGCTGGTCAAGCGCAAGAAGATGCCGCGCGAAAAGGTCGAACAGCTCGCGCAAAAGAACGCCATCACTCGAGCGGTCGGTGTCTACGAGCACGCCGAACCCGACAGCTTGGTCCTCGATGTCCTGGCCGGGGATCGGTTCCTCCTCTGCTCGGACGGCCTCTACGAGTACTTCGAAGATGACCTCGAGGATCTCGGCCGCCGCATGGGGGCCAGCGACCTGCAGGCGTCCACTCGGGGCTTCATCGATCAGGCCAACGAGCTCGGGGGCAAGGACAACATCACCGGCGTGCTACTCAGCGTCGGAGAACCAGGCGAGCGGGACGAGAGTCGCGCCAAGCAGCTGCAGCTCAAGCGAGACGTCCTTGCCCAGATGCGGCTCTTCCGCCCCCTGAACGACCGCGAGCTCTTGCGCGTACTCGAGGTGACCGAAGTGGTCCCTTATGGTGACGGTGAGTACGTCATGCGCGAAGGCGAGACGGGCGACGAGCTTTTCATCGTCCTCTCTGGCCAGGTGAAAATCATGCGCGGCGACTCGGTCCTCACGACGCTTCAAGCCGGGGCGCACGTGGGTGAGATGGCGCTCGTCCGCAATCAGCCGCGCTCGGCCAGCGTCGTCAGCGACGGGGAATCCGAGCTCCTGGTGATCCGGCGCCCGGATTTCTTCGAGCTCCTGCGCAACGAGCAGGGTCTCGCAGTGAAACTGCTGTGGCAGTTCCTCGGGGTCTTGGGGGATCGTTTGGCCGAGACGAATCGCGAGCTGGGCCAGGCGCGGGAGGAGCTCATGGCCGAGGACCTCACCGACGAACTCTTCGAGGACGAAGAGGAAGACGAGGAGGCCGACCGCAAGACGCTCGTCGTGCCCCCGCCGGACGATCTCGCGGATGACCCGATCAACGAGGCTTGAGTTCGTCTTGTTCGCATGCCCGCTTCTGCTGGTCGCCTGCGACGAGCCCGAGCCGAAGGGGGGACCGGCCCCCCCTTCGAGTGCTGCGGTGAGTGTTTTGGAGGCGCACGAATCGCCCCCGTCGACTGCTCCCTTGCCGTCTCCCACTCGTGACGCCGTCCCCTGCCGAGTGTTGAAAACGACGGGTGAACCAATAGCCGACGGGAAACCGCTGCCTCCGCGACAACCGCTCGGCGGGAAAACGTGGATCGAACTGCCGGAGGGGTCGTCGATCTCCATCCGTCACGCCGAAAGCGCGCGGGAGTACCGCATCGACGGCCCGGGAAGAGCGCTCCCTTGTCTCGACGGCGAAGAGACGGTGGTGCTCACGGCTGGGACGTTTCGCTCGGCAGCCGGCACCGGAGCGCGCCCCGGAGCCACCGTCTCGGTGGCGTCACGCTTCGGGTCGATCAGCTACGGCGACGCCTCGTTGCAAGTGAACGTCGATGCGAAAGGGCTCCACGCCAAGCTCGACGCTGGAGCCGCCACGGCTTGGGAAAACGCAAAGGTGGCTCAGCAGTTGATCGCTCCCTCCCCTGGGACAGCCGAAGTGGGAAAAGCGCTCACGGCGGAACATCAGTCCGCCGCGCTGACGCGAATGACGCCGGCCCTCGAGCTCGTCGAGGCCTGCGAAGCCGGTGTCGCGCGAGCACGCGAGCTTTCGCGCCGCGTCCTCGAACCCGGCCCCGACTTGGGTCAGCGGGCCTCGGCCCACTACCGAGCGACTCGACTTTCACGCCTCGGTTGCCTCCATGCCCGGGCGGCCCTCCTCAGCGCCGAGAACACCGGGGCCGGAGCCGCGTCGACGTCGGAGCTGGAAAATCGCCTCCAAGCCGCCCAGGGGCTCCTCCGAGCGCCTCCTTCGCGAGCCGAACCGTCAAATGCGGACTCCCAGCGAGCCCCTGGGAACTGAACGGACGTTGATGCTCGTTGACACGGTTCACGCTGCGCCGGTAGCGTCCAGTGCGCGCAGGTGGACTTGCTTCGGATGAAGAACCCCTTTTCGACCGGCTGCTCACTCGAGCGACAAGCGGTGTGCCGTTTGTCGCCCTCAGACCAGCAACGAGGTCGCCGATTCTGGAAGCGGGAAGCCGGACAGGC
This sequence comes from Polyangiaceae bacterium, assembly GCA_050289625.1. GTDB lineage: Bacteria > Myxococcota_A > Polyangia > Polyangiales > Polyangiaceae > NIC37A-2. The sequence goes on from JBNKGC010000041.1 coordinate 27,445, forward strand.
GGGTCTGCTTCCTCACAGCAGACTGATTGCGGCTCTCGCCGTCGCCTCGAGCATCACCTCATGGAGCTCGATGGGCCGCGCAGACGAGCCTCGGAGCGCGACCGAGCCACGCGTGCTCGCGGACTCCGCAGTCGACCTCACTCAAGTGGTCGATTCCTTCGACGTCGGCAACGACTTCGACCTGACCGTCTCGCTCGCTTTCGAACACGAGAGCCGGAGCGCGGCGATTCTGCGCGAGACCTCGATCTCACAGTCCGGGCTGACCACGGGTGGCTTCTTGAGCGACAAGCTGAACGTCGCCGAATACACCTCGTCGAAGAACCGGTTGGTCCCTGAGCTCTCCCTCGGGCTCTACAAGGACATCGCTCTCAAAGCGCGCCTGCCGATCATCCTCTCGTACACGCAAGAGCTGAAAGATCGCGATGGCGCCGAAGCCACCGATTCGATTGGCGCGATGGGGCTCTTGGGCGAGCAACTGTTCGAAGTACCCTTCGAGTCACCGACGCGGAGCGGCATCGAATACCTCGCGGTCGGTCTGGATTTCGGCATCATGAACCAGTTCCGCGACCCGACGAAGCCCACCTGGGTCTTCGGTCTCGAGGGGCGGTTCAACGTGTCCGAGCCGATGCACGCGTGCAACGAAAACCCCAAGGCGGGGCAAGTGGAGTGCGCCGATCCGTCAGACGTCAACCGCGACGGCAGCGACGACGCCCCGATCAATCCCGAGCTCGGACAGTCGCTCGAGGGCAACTTCAGCGGCACCGTCGATCCGGGGGTCAGTCGTGGAACCACGGCTCTCGAGGCGCACACCTACGTGTCGCGTCGCGTGAAGTACATCGAGCCCTACAGCGGAGTAAGCGCCCTGATCGAGTTTCCCACCGGGAGCAGCGACTTCGGCCTCACGGATCTGCAAGGGTCTCTCGTCAACCATCCGCCCCTCCGCGGCTCGATGGTTCTCGGCGTCTCGGTCATCCCATGGGAGGTGGTCGAGAAGTTTCAGCGAGTCGCTTTCGATCTCCGGTTCGTCGGAACTTACGTCTCCGAAGGTCGCGACTACTCGGAACTCTTCGACGCACTCGGCTCCAGCGACGCCGCCTCCCTGCGAAATCCTCAGTTCGCCGACTACCAAGCCAACCTGCTCGATCCGAATGATCCGGACTCGGTCGACCCCGACGTTCCCTCGGTCGTGAACCCGAACTCCCAGAAGGTCTACTTCAACGGACTCACCGACGTGCAGCAGCACGGCGAGTACACCTTCAGCGCGCAGTTCACGTGGCAGGCGGGCGAGTACGTGAAGTTCAACCTGGGCGGCGCTTGGGAGATCATCCAGGCTCACCTGATTACCTTCGACCAAGCCTGCAACCCGGACTTTGCCGGAGACGTGACCCAGTCGGGGCCATGCAAGGGACGAGTCGGGACTGAAGCCGACGGACGCCCCATATGGTCGTCGGCCGGCATCCCCAACCCCAACCACCGCAAGGTGATCAACGACCCCGGGCAGCGCTTCAAGGTGGGCACCTCCAACGGATTCAACGGGTGGATTCGCGCCTCCGTCATGTTCTGATGCCCCGCTGGGCGCTGATTCGAAACGCCTCGCTCGGTTGCGTGCTCACTCTGACGGGCCCGGCGTTCGCCGAGCCGAAGGATCCCGCCCCCCCGGGCGGAGCGACCTGGACGAACGAGGCTCCGACGCCCAGCGCGGAGCCCCGTCCCTCCCCCGAACCGGCAGCTGAGCCCGGCACGTCGGAGCCTGTCCCCCCGCCGGCAGGTGAGGAAGCGGAGGCACTTCCCCCCGTCTACGAAGCTCCGCCGCCGGTGACCGAAACGCCTCTCGAATGGCATGCCACCGTGGCCGACGCCTTGGCAGAGGCAGCCCTCGATCTCGGAATCGAGGCACTCGTCGTCCCCGCCGCCGAACTCGACGGTGCTCTCGACGATCGGCCCGAGGGGGTCTGGATCCTCGGGTTCTCGGTGCGGGCCTCCGAGCGGGACGTGCGCCTCGAGGTCGCCGCTGTACCTCCCGACTCAACCGTTCGGCGCGTTACCGTGGAGGAGGTTCCCGAAAGCCGCCTCTCGCTGCGAGCGATGGTCCTGCTGCGAGATGCCGTCCGGATAGATGGCGGATCGCCCGCACCAGCCCCCATCGCACCCGCGGTGACGGAAGGCACCGAGCACCATTCCTCGGGCCGAGCCGTGTTGGCTTTGAACGCGGCCGTGCTCGGCGGCTACGTCGGAGTGTCCCTGCATCAGGCGAGTGATAGCGCCGACGATCGGCTGCTCTACCCCCTTGCGGCGCTCGGGGTCGGACTCGGCCTCGGCAGCTCGATGCTGATCGCGGACGAGTGGGAAATCTCCTCGACCGACGCCTGGTTTCTCTCGGCTGGAATGGTGTGGCCGCTGAGTGCCGGTGTGCTGATCGCGGCGGGGCGCGATGTCGAACCCGAACAACGCTATCTCTACGGCCTCTCGGGAGCGGCGGTCGGAATCAGCCTCGCCACCGTCGCGGTTGCGCAGGGAGACATGCCCGAAGGGAGCGCGGCCGTCGCACATTCCGGAGGGGCCTTCGGATTGTCCCTAGGTGCGCTCGCCGAGGGGATCATCCAAGGGAACCTGGAAGAAGCGCCTCTCCAAGGCATGGGTTACGGCGCGGGGCTCGGGGTGGTCGGCGCCGGCATTTTCGCCACCGGGCTCGACCTCGCTCCACCACGCGTGCTGATGGTCGACTTGGCAGCGCTCCTCGGAGGCTTGACGGGCGGTGCGGTGGCAACTCCGTTGCTTCTGGTCGACGAACCCGACGACGGCCGGAGACGTCTTTGGTTCGGTGCGGTGGGGCTCGGCACGCTGCTTGGTGCGGGAGCCGGTTTGGTCGCGACCAGAGAAGCGGTCCCAAGCGCCAAGGCCAACTCGACCCTGCAAGGAGTGGTGCCCTTCGGTGGAATCATCGGACAGTCGCGTCGAGGCACCGAGACCGCCCCCGCTTGGGGTGTCGGTGTTTCTGGCCTCTGGTAGGATTTTCGGGGGACGACCACCGTGAGTGAGCCCTCCGTCGAGTTCGTCATCGCTCCGGAAGAATCGGGTCTTCGCCTCGACCAGGTTCTGACCCGCCGCGTTTCCGGCTTGGGGCGCAAGCGCGCTGCCGAGCTGTTCCGAGCTGGTGCGGTGCGTGTCGACGGACATCCCGCCGCGAAAGGCGCGTTGGCGCGTCCTGGCAGCATCCTCACGGCAGATTTGCCCGCTCCCGATCGCGCGCTGCCCGAGCCAGACGTCCAGCTCGACGTACTCTTGGAGACACCGACGCTCGTCGCGGTCGACAAGCCTGCCGGCAGACCGAGCGCCGCGCTACGGGCTTCCGACCGGGGTACAATGGCAGGTGCGCTGGTTGCCCGGTACCCGGAAATGGAAGGCGTCGGCTACGGCCCGAGGGAGCCCGGGCTGATCCATCGCTTGGATACGCAGACCTCGGGGGTCCTGATCTTCGCTCGGAGCCAGCCGAGCTTCGAAGCCTTGCGCCAAGCCCTCGAGTCAGGAGCGATGGTCAAGAAGTACCTGGCGATCGTGGCGTCAGATGCCATCGACGAGCACGGTTTGATCCACGGGGCGCTCGCTCCCTCCCCTCAGGGCAAACGAGTGCGCGTCGTCCCTCCGGATACGCGCGGAGCGCGGGAAGCTCGAACGGAGTACCGAGTGGTCGAGCGCTGCGGGCGCTGGGCCCTAGTCGAGGCCACTGCCGGCCGCGCCTACCGCCACCAGGTGCGAGTTCACCTGGCATCGCGAGGAAGCCCGATCGCCGGCGATACCTTGTACGGTGGGCAGCGCTTGCGTCTCGGAGAGCGACACGCACTCCACGCGAGTCACGTGGCGTGTGAGACGGCGGAAGTCCCACGATTCGAGGTCGACTCGCCTTTGCCCAAAGACCTCGCGGACTTGTTCGCTCGAGGCTGACCGGGAGAACGCCCCCCCGCGGACGTCGGGGCGAGCACACCCAAGACACCAAGCACCACCCGCAAGCACTGACCACGATGCGGCGCTTTGGGACGCAAGATCGCCACGCGCTCCTCGCCGTCGCGACCTCGAGTCCAGACCACGCTGCGGGGCAATGCACGATACGCGGGTGAGTCATCGAGCACGCGCACGATGACGCACGGCAGAAGCAGAAGGCCCGCTCCGAGCTCGGTAGCAATTTCGATCGCTCGCACGCCCGGCAGCGCCCCCTCGACGCGAAGACGCAACCGAAGCTCGTCCGGCTGTCCACCGCCAAGCGGTCGCCGCGCCCAGAGAGCCGTGGTCACCCGGGAGTCGCTGCGCAGCTTCTTCTCGAGCCAGCAGTACAGGGGCAAGGCTCCCTGCGCCGTATCGGGTGGAAGCTCTGCGATCCGTCCGGTGAGGAAAAGAGGCAGAAGCGCCGCCGCAGATGAGGCTGCGAGCCCAGCCTGGTAGGAGGACTGCGGCAGGAGCCCCCAGGCCCCACCGAAGATCACCCCGAGCAAGACCACGAAGAGGAGGAATCCCAGTGGGCTCCCCGCGTCCAAGAGACGACCGCGAAGGCCAATGACGGACTGAGAAACCAGTTCGCCCTGCTCGAACAAGTGCCACTCACCTGGCCCCCGCGGCTTCGGCACACGCGTGGCTGGGAGCAAGGTAGCCGCGAGCATCGAGAGACCGAGCAGGAAGCCGGCCCACGTCGGTGATTCTAGGAGCCCCAAGACGACCGCCCCTCCCAGCGAAGCGCCGGCGATGAGGTGTCTGAGCCACGGCGGCAGAGGCAGAAACGACCGGGGTGTGGCTCCGATGCGCTCGGCGTTGTGACGAGCCGCTCGCCATTTGAGGCTCGAGCTCACGCCGTACGCGAGGCCCAGGAGCGCAGCGAGGAGCCAGACCGAGTGCGGAGTGCGACGAGTCGGCAGGGCACGCAAAGCGACTCCAGAAACTTCTCCCACTTCGGGAGCAGGCGCAGTGGTCACCACACCGGTGCCGAGGGCGTCGGACGTGATCTCGACTTGCCACACGGGTCGCTCGTCCTGGGCAACGTGGGCACGGACCAGCTCGACCTCGTCCGTCTGAGCGCCGCGTCGCACCTCGGTCAAGAGCACCGCGGCGGACGGCCCCTCTTCCGCGTCGGGTAGGCTGGGGGCAGCGCTCCCCCGGGGCACTCGGAACGTGACCTTGGCCGAATCGATGCCCCCGTCGAGCCGAGGCCCCACCCAGGTCGCGCGGATGCGCTCCCCCGCTTGCTCGAACCAGCCTTGGCCACGCGCATCGATGCGATATCCGAACTCGAATCGGTAGACACCACCGCGCAGCCCTCGGTCGGCCCCGATGAGGAGCTTCACCGCTCCGTCCTCGGTCGGCTCGACGCGTAGCGGCCATACGCTGGAAGAACCATTCAGGGCGCGGCGCACCGTTCCATCCTCGAGCGGCTCGATGTCACTCCCGATCCCGGCGACCTCGAGGGACTTCACCGGGCCCCCACGAATCTTGAGAACGAGCTCCTGGCGCACGTCGGCACTGCCATCCTTGCTGACGGTGACCACGGTGTGATGACCGCGCACGGACGTCTCGATCCATGCTCGAGCCGAGCTTGGACAAAGCGCCACCAAAAGCAGAGCCGCCAGCCATGCGGAGCGCGCAAGGCGGGCGACGGTCGAGAGGACTGATGTCCTGGACATCTTTCCCTCCGATACCCGCTCTGGGCGGGTGCGGGCCAAGTTCTCGGCGGACGCGCCGACCCGAAGCCTGTCAGAAGCTCATGGTCGTCTGAGCCACAGCGGCCGTCAGATCGCCCAGGAACTCCCGCGGAAAACGTTGGACGACTTCGAGCCTCGGCTGGGGACCCGCGAACCCCCGCACCCAATACGTAGCCGGAACTCGTCCGCCGTAGGGAAGCCCTTGGCTGACGGCATTCCAGGACTTCGGGCGTCGCGAGGGCGGGAGCATCTCCGCGAGCGGAGCCAGCAGCCCCGACAGCTCGAAATATCCGCCTGCCACCGCTGACGTCTCTCGAATTACCTCGAGACCCTTCGCCTGCTGGAGCCGAGGCGTGTCCGCCGAAGCCAGCAAGCCAAACGGCTCCTCCACGAGATCGCGTCCTGGCGCCCACGCGATCCAGGTGCGATCCCCATCGGGAACGATGGCCACGAAGCCCCGGCTGAACTGATCGGTCACGGAAGTCGCCATCGGACCCGCTGCTCGGGCAATGAGACCTTCGAGCTCGCCGTGCCACTGCCATTCGTAGACGGCAGATCCGGGTCGCCCGGGGATCGCGCCGGTCGCCTTCGACAGCTCGGGCAACCACTTCGTTCCGTCCCGGCGAACCTTCTGCACGTCCTTCGAGCCAAGCGCGCGGGAAAGCTCGTCGAACGCTCGTCGATACTCCGAGGCGTCCGCCATGATGCCCATGAGGTGCCAGCCCGGCTGGAGCGACGTCGCGTCTGCTTCGGCTCGCGCCCGAATCGGCCCCGCAGCAGAGACGACCGGGCCCTGATAGGCAGCCACGTCGGCAAACCACTTTTCGATGCGCTCGATCGACGCCGAACCCACCTTCGCATGCTCGAGGCGCCCGCCTAGAAGCTCGCGCAATTGCTCCCAGATGGGGGCGGTTCTCTTCTCAGGTAGCGTGCGCCACCACGACGCTCCGCTACTGGCCTCGGGAAGCTCCCAATACAGCGCCGGTGGTGCTTCTTGAGAACGGCCGAGCTCCTCGATGGTCTGCGTCGTCCATGACTGCGTCGAACGGAAGTGGCCTACCACCGCGACCTCGAAGTCACCCTCGGTGAGAGTCCGGAGCTGAAGCTCGCCGCGATCGGCATCTGCGATCAGCTCTTCGGCTTCGACCGCGAGTGCCGAAAGGACTGCCGCAATGGCGCGATCGTAGCGCCGTGAGTCGAGCTGGAGCTGTCGTGCCGCCATCGAGGCGAGCAGCTTGAGCCGCGCAATCTCGGGCGTGTAGGCTTTGCGAAGCGGTTCTGCCAGGACGTCAAGGTGCAAGGCGGCATCCGACAGAGGCACGCTCGGCAGACCGCGGGTCCCATAGGGCAACAGGGCATCGAGTGCCTCCCGATCGTCGGCGCACGCGATTCGCGCGGCCGTGGGTCCAACGGACGGAGCAACCGCACATTCTGCCTCCTCCATCCGGAAGAAGTGCGCCCCGCCACCGCCCTCGTCGCTCGGGATCCCCAAACGTTCGAGCGCGCCGAGCACGACTCCCTCCGCCTGCACTCCAAACGTGATCATGCCGTACGGCTCGCCGCGACCGCTCGGCGGCAGCATCATGACGACCTCGACCGGCGATTCCAGCTCGACCACTTCGGCGAAGAGCGGCCCTCGTCGGGCCAGCATGCCCTGCCAGTTGAGGGGCAGGGCCGTCGCGTCCACGACGGCGTTGGCGAGCTGCGCAGGGTTCTTGATCCGGCCGCGCAGGAACGTGCCGGGCGGTGCTTCGACCGGTGTCAGCTCCGCTGTCGTCGGAGGCGGAGCCGCTGTGACCGGCTCCGCCGGAGTGGCTGCCTCCGGTCGCGGAGATCCTCCGCAACCGCCCAGTGCGAGCGCAACTCCAACGACTCCAGCCCCATGCCAAGATTTCATCCGACGACGATAACCGAAATCCGCCGGCAACAGGGCAGACAAGCGACACAGGGCAACGAGCAGGGGTTCGGCCGGAGTGCACCGCGCGCCCGGAACGACCTGCCTCACGCGTGGCTCGGCCGTGTCATGGAACGCCGGCCCGCGCGCCGAAGGCTCACGAAGCGCTGGAGCGCGTGTCTATCTCCAGGAATCAGCGCTGGTAGGTGCACGTTGGCGTCACCGGCGCGACTTCCCACGACGACTCCCGAAGTTTGCACCGCGTGCCCGGTCGGGAGCTCGAAGTAGAGATCCAGCACCGTCCCTTCCGAATAGCTTCGTTCAGTGTGAAGCAACACTCCGTGCTGCGACAGGTTCGCCGTGCGACATGACTCCCAAGTCCCCTGACTGTCAATCAGAGCGGGTACCACGAAGCCCACGCGATGCTCAGTCCGCCGATCCCGACCGAACGGCACGGCGCGCGACGGGCCGCGCTCTCCTGCGGTCCTCGTCTCCACGCTGAACAAGGTAGCATTCGGAGAACAGCGGGCAACGTGAGACGAAGCGCTCTCAGCCGCGGAAGCTCACTCGTTCATCGACACGAACCGCGCTCGTTCATCGACACGAACCGCGCTCCAAACGCAAACGAGCCCAACGACGTTGTCGTTGGGCTCGCGCGGTGCGGGATGCCTGATTCCGGATGAACCGGGCTCAGTTCGACTCTTCGAACTCGGCGTCGATGACGTCGCCGTCCTTCTTCTTCTCTCCTGCCGCTCCTTCGGCACCAGGGGGCGGAGCCGCGCCCTGATCTGCCGCCGAGTACAGCTTGCTTGCCAGTTCGTGAGCCCGCTTCTCCAGACGCTCCGCCACGTCCTGGATCTTTTCGTCGTCCTGCTTTTCGACCGCGTCGCGACCTTCCTTCAAAAGGCCCTCGAGCGCGGATACGTCTGCCGCTTCGAGCTTGTCCTTGTTCTCGTTGATCTGCTTTTCGAGCGTGTAGCAGAGGTTGTCGAGCTTGTTGCGACGCTCGACCTCGTCACGACGACGCTTGTCCTCTTCCTCGTGCTCCTGGGCGTCCTTGACCATCCGATCGATGTCGTCGTCCGCGAGACCACTCGAGGCGGTGATGGTGATCTTCTGATCTTTGCCAGTAGCCGTGTCCTTGGCCGTGACGTGCAGAATGCCGTTTGCGTCGATATCGAATGTCACCTCGACCTTGGGCACGCCTCGAGGAGCCGTGGGGATCCCTTCGAGGTGGAACTTGCCCAGAGTTCGGTTGAACTGGGCCTCCGTGCGTTCACCCTGGAGCACGTGGATCTCCACCGAGGTCTGGTTGTCGCTGGCGGTGGAGTAGATCTCCTTCTTCTGCGTCGGGATCGTCGTGTTTCGCGGGATCATGACGGTCATGACGCCGCCGAGGGTCTCGACACCCAGGGACAGCGGAGTGACATCCAACAGAACGACGTCCTGCACGTCACCGGCGAGCACGCCGCCCTGCACCGAGGCGCCGATGGCAACGACTTCGTCCGGGTTGACCCCCTTGTGCGGATCCTTGCCGAAGAACCCCTTCACCGTTTCCTGGACGAGAGGAATGCGCGTCGAACCACCGACGAGCACCACCTCGTCGATCTCCGATGGCTTCTTCTTCGAGTCGGACAGTGCCCTCTTGACCGGCTCCATGGTGCGGTCGACGAGAGCTCGAATCATCTGCTCGAGCTTCGAGCGGGTGAGCGACGTCTGCAGATGCTTGGGACCGCTGGCGTCCGCCGTGAGGAAGGGAAGATTGATGGTCGTCTCCTGCTTCGACGACAGCTCGATCTTCGCCTGCTCCGCGGCGTCCTTGAGACGCTGGATGACCATCTTGTCGGTGGAGACGTCGATACCGTTGTCGCGCTTGAACTCGTCGACCAGCCACTTCATGACGGCGTTGTCGATGTCGTCGCCGCCGAGGTGGGTGTCACCGTTGGTGGCGATCACCTGAACTACGTTGTCGCCCACCTCGAGGATCGAGATATCGAACGTGCCGCCGCCGAAGTCGTATACGGCGATGATCTCGTTTTCCTTCTTGTCGAGACCGTAGGCGAGAGCTGCCGCGGTTGGCTCGTTGATGATGCGCTTGACGTCGAGCCCCGCGATCTTTCCGGCATCCTTCGTGGCCTGGCGCTGCGAATCGTTGAAGTAGGCGGGAACCGTGATGACGGCTTCGGTCACCGTCTCCCCGAGGTAATCCTCGGCGGCCTTCTTCAGCTTCTGCAGCACCTTGGCGCTCACCTCTTGGGGAGAGACCTGCTTGCCGCGCACCTCGAACCAGATGTCGCCATTCTTACCTTCGACGAGCTTGTAGGGTACGCGGGTTTGCTCATCCTTCACTTCGGAGAATCGATGACCGATGAACCGCTTCGCGGAGTAGATCGTGTTCTCGGGGTTGGTGACCGCCTGACGCTTCGCGACGGTACCCACCAAAATGTCGCCCTTGTCGTCCCAAGCGACGACCGACGGCGTAATCCGCGATCCCTCTTCGTTGACGATGACCTTGGGCTCCTTGCCCTCCATCACGGCCACGACGCTGTTGGTCGTGCCCAAGTCGATTCCGATGATCTTTCCCATCTTCTGGCTCTCTCCGTTTCGTCCTCAACGAGGCCCGCGAAAGCTCCGACGTATGAGCCCGTTCCGACTGGCCCGCTCGGAGCATGCCGGACGTCTCCTCCACCCGTCGTTTAGCTTTCCCCGCCTGGTGCCCAGTGTCACGGGCGGGCGGCGGTTGGGACCCGAAAACTCGCTGAATTTGCTTTCGTTCGCGAAAGCGGCCCCCGCTTCCGGGGGGGTTCCGGGCTCGGCCCGGTTGGTGCAACCGCTGGCAAGATAACCACGGCACCTAGGCGGTCAATGGGGCGAACTTGCTCGACTTCCGGAATTGACAACCGCCCGGCCCCGGGTACTCTCCGGGCCCCTCTCGGGGCCGTAGCTCAGCTGGGAGAGCGCCGCGTTCGCAATGCGGAGGTCAGGGGTTCGATCCCCCTCGGCTCCACACCTCGCCCGAGGTTGCCCGGTCGGATGTGCTGAGAGACGCTGGCGACCTCTCGTCGAAGAATGAGACGGAGGCTACGTTGACCCCGGCGAAATCCAACTTTTGAGGCCAAGCCCACGCGCGAGGTCAGTCTAGGTGTTGCAACAGCTGCTTCAATGACAGCTGCATCGTC
>JBNKGC010000042.1:0-37784 GCA_050289625.1 Polyangiaceae bacterium
GACCTTACGGCTCGGAACCAACCGAGGCACGCGAAGGCGAAGCCCGCAGGGCGAAGCCTGAGGAGTGACGAGGCCGCGAGCACCGCCGCCGACCTTGTGGGAGGCGCCGGAGCGCAGCGGGACCGTGGGGTGAGGAGCCCGAATTCACTTCGGGCGACGAGGGGGGCGGGGCCGCCCCCCTACAAGTGCAAGTGCAGCGGGGGGGCTTCGCTCCTCGTCAGGTACTCGAACTCACGCCTGAAGCCGTCGACGTCGAGGTGTGCCGTTTGGGCGAGTCTTTCGAGGACTTCGGGGTTTTCGAAGTCGTCCTTTCGCAGACGGAGCATGTAGCGCCTCGCGATCTTGTAGGACTCCGTGTCGACATCGACCATGCGCAAACGGGTGCGGCCCGTTTCCGGGTCGAGCATGTCCTCGAACCGCTTCGGGTGGAACGTGCCTTGCTGAATGGTGACCATCGCGCCGGAGCCACCTTCGAGGAGATACTTCGCGCCGCAGTACCCGAGGTCCCGCGTGTATTCCATGTCGAATGGGATCGGGTCGGCGCAGCGAAGCTCGTATCCGATGTTCTTGTTGACGAGCGTCGTTTGGATTCCAAGGGTGTCCAGGCGCGCCCGCACCTGCTTCTTCATGATCGCTCCGAAGTTGAGCTCCGACAGGCGGATGTGGCCGTGCTCGTCGCGCTCTACCTCACCGAGGGACTCGAGGTCTTCCTTGGGGAGGTGTTCGACCAGTCCCTCTGCGAGGACCACCACGCCGTCCGGGCGCCCGTAACTGCGACGCTTGATGATGGCGCCTGCCACGGTGTCGACGATTTCCTTCAGGGGAATGGTCTTCCGGCCGAACTCTTCGGGGATCACGGTGAGGGATGCGCCTGACGCCTTGCCGATACCGAGCGCCAGGTGACCCGCCTTGCGGCCCATGGCGATGACCAAATACCAGCGATTCGTGGTGCGGGCGTCGACCAGGAGATCCTTGACGATCCCGACGCCCACGTGGCGCGCGGTCTGATAGCCGAACGTGGGGATCCCGCGCGGTAGATCGAGATCGTTGTCGATGGTCTTCGGGATGTGGACCACCCGGAGCTTTCCCTGAGCTCGCTGAGCGAGGGTGAGCGCGGAGAAGCAGGTGTCGTCGCCGCCGATGGTAATCAGCTTGTCGACACCGAGCTCTTCCAAGGAGCGAAGGCAGCTGTCGAGGTACTCGGGGTGCTCGGTGGGATTCGCGCGTGCCGTGCGCAGGATCGAGCCGCCGCGGAAGTGGATGCGTGAGACCGTCTCGATGTCGAGGGACACCACCTGTGAGGTGTCGCCCTCCATGATGTGGGAAAAACCGTCGACGATACCCAGGCACTCGATTCCCGCAAGGTTCGCTCGGATGGCCGCCGCCCCGATCACGCTGTTGATGCCTGGCGCCGGCCCCCCGCCGACCACGATGGCGAGCTTCTTCGTGTCCGTCATCCTGCTGAAAACCTAGAGCGACCCGCGCCCATCCGGAAGGCGATCCGACGGTCTCCGCAAACAATTCACGGAACAGTCGTCCCCGAAGCGCGAAGGTTCTCCCCGCCTTCGCTGCCGTGTCTGTCGAGTTAGAGCAGGAGCTGCACACCCGTGAGCACCAGGACCACGAGCACCGCTTTTTCGATCAGCCCAGGGCCGCGCGCCAAGGTGATGCGCACGCCGAGCGCGGAGCCGGCCACCGTGCCCGCGGCCAGAATCAAGCCGGGTACCCAGCGCACCTGGTCGTGCAGGACGAAGAGCGCGAACGCGGGCAGGGTAAAGAGGAGCACGAGAGTGAGCTTGGCGCCGTTCGCCCTCAGTGCGTCAACGCCACTGAGGGTCGTGGCTCCGAGGATGAGCCACAGGCCGACTCCCGCCTGAATGAAGCCGCCGTACAGGCCGATGGTGAAGTAGGCCGCCCACTGCAGGGATCGGGGTCGCTCTCGCGGTTCCTCGGTGGCCCTCTTGAGCGCTTTCTTTGCGGCGAGGACGGCGCCCATGACGAGGAAGAGCACGCCGAACACCGTTCGCAGACGACTGGGGTCGAGACGTACGGCCAGCGCGCCCCCGAGGACGGCGCCTACCATCAGCGCTGGCAGCATCCGGCGCAGGAGGACTCCTTCGATCTGCCCCCTCCTCTGGTAGGCGTGCGTGGCCACGGCCGCCTGNAGCAGCACAGCGAGCCGGTTGGTACCGTTGGCGACGTTCACGGGGAGCCCCGAGGCGATGAGCAACGGCAAGGTGAGGAACGAGCCGCCACCGGCAAGCACGTTGACGACGCCTGCCAGAAGCCCGGCAGGGAACAGGAGTGCTAGGGCGAGTGCTTCCGGCACGGGTTCGAGATTACAAGAGGCATCGTGGCGTCGCCGCTCGGCGCTGACAAAAACCCCCGCCCGTCGGGCTCCGGAAAACCCGACGGGCAAGCCAAGGAAGAAACTTCATCGGCGCGATCGGCTTCGCGCGATGAATCGGCGCCGTTCGCGTTGTTCAAACCCCACTGCAGCCGTCGTGCCAATCAGCCGCGGAGCGGGAAGGGCGGAGTACGTCGTGTCCGGGCCTTCACCCAGAAGAGTCTGTGTGACTTCGATGTCACGGTCGCGCAGGTTTGTGCCAGCGCGAACGGCGCTGGGGGTCGGTGCCGCCGTGTGATAGTTTCGCCGGAGCCTTGAAACGTCCCGCTCGTCACGCCGTCTTCCCTACGTGCTCCTTCGCAGCCGTTGTCGGGCTGTCCGTCCTCGGACCTGGTTGTTCGCGAACGGGGCTTCGACCGGGCGAGCTCTGCGGCATCCAGGGCGAGGAGATCAAGTGTTTTACGGCGTGCGGAGACGGCATTGCGGTCTGCACGGATGGCTACTGGAGCGACTGTGCGGTCGCAGACGTGATCGAGCCGTGCGAAGACGCCTGCGGGGCGGGGGAGCGAACCTGCAGCGGCGACGCCTGGAGCGAATGCATCGTTCCCCCGGTGACGGAGACCTGCGAGGACGCCTGCGGGGTAGGGGAGCTCACGTGCGTCGACGGCGCGTGGAGCGAGTGCGAGGTGCCACCCGTGGAGCGCGGATGTGAAAGCGTTTGCGGTTTTGGCACGGAGATCTGCGAGGACGGCGTCTGGGGCCCGTGCGACGCGCCGCGCCCTCTTCCCCCCACGCTTGTCGCCACGGTTCGCGACTTCAACGACACGCATCCAGACTTCGAGAGATCCGGATCCGCGGGTACCGATCGCCGAATCGTGGAGGATCGCCTGGGACCGGATGGAAAACCGGTCTACGCGGGGGGGCCGTTCGGAACCTTGACCACCACCGGCCCGGAAGAGTTCGACCAGTGGTACCGGGACGTGCCCGGAGTGAATCAGGCCACAGCGATCGAGCTGCCACTCGCGGTGTCTGCGAACGACGATCGCCTGTTCGTCTACTCGAATACGTCGTTCTTCCCGATCGACGGGCAGCTTTTCGGCAATCAGGGCCGCACCCACAACTACCACTTCACTCTCGAGGCGGTCGCCGACTTCAAGTACATCGGCGGGGAAACCTTCCGCTTCACCGGGGACGATGACATGTGGGTTTTCATCAACGGGTCGCTGGTGATCGACCTGGGGGGGCTTCACAACAGCCTGAGCGCAGAGGTCAGTCTGGACGAAGTCGCGGACGAGGTGGGGATCGTTCCGGGAAACACGTATTCCCTGCACATGTTCTTCGCCGAACGGCACACGGTGGCGTCGAACTTCATCATCGATACCTCGATCGCGGGCGTCGGTGAGTGCCCGGTGCTTCCGGAGCGCCGCTGAGTCCGGGTCGGGGTCTGGCGGGGGCGCTCGAAGACCGGTGCTCCATCGAACCGGCCTGGTTGGTTGAATTTGTCCGCTTCCACGGGCGAGCGAGGTCGTCGAACACGGGCTCGTGTCGGGGAGCGCTGTTTTTCTCGAAGGCGGCGGCCCCCTGCCCACATGCACCCATTGCCAGCGAGCGGTCGATTCTCCGATCCCCCTCTTCATGACCGTCCAATCTCACGAACGATCAAGGCGTCCCTTGGGCGCCTGCCTACTTGTAGGAGCACTTCTCGCCGCTTCGTGCGACGAACGGCTTCAACGTGGACCTTCCTGCGACGGGGGCCAGATCGCCCTCGGTGGGGAATGCATCCAGCCCTACGAGGTGCGGGTGGCGTCGGTCGGGTTCCTCCCTGGCCGGCGGAAGATCGCCACCTTCGAGGGCGGAGACGGGGCCTTCGTCATCCGAGACGCTTCGGACGATTCGAAGGTCTATTCGGGCGAGGCCTCGGGGCCGACGATGAATCCGGACACCGACCAAGAGCTGTTTCAGGCCGATTTCTCGGAGTTGGACGAAGAGGGCGAGTACTACGTCGACGCAGGCGGTGGGCGTCGCTCGCCGAATTTCCGGATCGCGGACGATGTGTACGATGGGCCGCTCGGGACGGTCATGCTCGGGCTCTATGGGCAGCGTTGCGGCCAGAAAGTCGAGCTCGAGCACCGGGGTGAAAAGTTTTCTCACCGAGAGTGTCACATGCGCGAGGCAGGGCTCGACTACGTCGGCCACGACGGCGAGACGCGGGACGACACTGGGGGCTGGCACGACGCCGGCGACTACGGCAAGTACACCGTCAACGGCGCGTTCGCCGTCGCATTCTTGCTGAAAGCTTGGGAGGATTTCCCCGAGCGCCTCGAGGACGCGAAGTTCGAGATCCCCGAGAAGGGGGGCGACGTTCCCGACATCCTCGATGAGGCGCGGTACGAACTCGAGTGGCTCCTCAAGGTTCAGTTGGAGGACGGTTCGGCGGCTCACAAGGTGACGGCGCTGAACTTCGAGGGGACGATCATGCCGGCGTTCGACGCACAACCTCGGTACTTCGTGCCTTCGGGCACCGCATCGACTGCCGACTTCGCTGCGGTGCTGGCCATGGCCGGCAGGCTCTACGAACCCTTCGACAAGAAGTTCGCTGAGAAGTGCCTCGACGCGGCAGGGCGAGCCTACCAATTCTTGCAGAAACACCCCGAAGACGCCGCACCGATGCAGTCGGACTTCGAGACCGGGGGCTACGACACGCCCGGTTACGGCGATGAGCGCCTCTGGGCGGCCGCAGAAATCTGGGAGGCCACTGGCGACGAGGCGGCCCTCGACGAGTTCGAACTGATCTTCCGCGAACGCGACATGCGCGTGAACGAACAGTTCGATTGGGGAAACGTCGCGAACCTCGGGCTGTTCACGTACCTGTTCTCCGAGCGGGACGGGAAGGACGAGGCCATCGTCCAGGCGATCACGGAGGGGCTTTTGGCCTCAGCCGATCAGCTCGTGGAAAACGCGGAGAAACATGGCTACGGGCGAGCCCTCGGCACCGACTACTATTGGGGAATCAATGGCGTGCTGGCGCGCACGAGCTTCAATCTAGCGGCGGCCTACCGTATCGATCGGAAGCCGGAGTACTTGGAAACGATCGCACTCGGCCTCGGCCACCTCTTCGGGAGAAACCCCTACGGTCGGAGCTATGTGACCGGAGTCGGTGCCGACCCCGTGGCGCGCCCGCACCATCGGCCTTCATCGGCGGATGCCGCTGCTCGGCCTTGGCCCGGCCTCCTGGTGGGTGGACCGCATGGGCAGACCTGGGATGGGATGGATTCACGGGTCCCGGCGGCTCTGACCTGGGCCGACGATCCCGACGACTACCGGCACAACGAGGTCGCGATCAACTGGAACACGGCCCTCGTTTACGCCCTGGTGGCGGCGGAGTGATGCCGGTGAGGCCGAAAATTGCACCGAATCGAGCGCGACGTGCCGCGTCGAGGTCGGTCGCGATCGGGAGGCTTCCGACGGTCGGGAATTCGGGTGAGCTTGAAAACCAGCGGGGAATGCTGTTAAGCACGCCATCGCCCTCGGGAGAGATGGGCGGCTCAAGGGAGTTTTTCCGGGCGTGCGGGGCAACCCGCCGACTCGGTCCGCTGGGTGAAGATGGTGACCCAGCAAAGCTTCACGGGTTTAGTCCGCGGAGTCTAAGAGAACGACGGCTATGCCGAAAGTAGGAGAGAGACGATGAAGACCTCTGTGCAGGCGCTCACGGTGAAGTTGGGCGTGATGGGCCTCGCGGTCGGAAGCTTGGTGTCCATCGGGTGCCGGCCCTCGCCGACGGACCCCTCGAATGCCAACTCCCCCGAGGGAAGCGCTTGTCCGCCGGCGACCGGAATGATCGCCGACGGCAATGACAACAACAATCAGGTAAACATCACCGACGGTCGTGGTGGTTATTGGTACACCTTCGTCGACGACGGTGGAGACACCCAGGTGACTCCCGAAGCCGGTGCGCGCGGTGGGACTTTCCAGATGTCCCCGGGTGGCGCGAACGGCACGCCTTTCGCCGCCCGCATGCAGGGTACCGTCGGTACCGCAGCTGAGTACCCCGGGGCGGGCATGGGCATGAACTTCCTCGACCCGAAGGGCTTCTACGACGCAAGCAAGTACAAGGGCATCTCCTTCTTCGCGAAGGTCGGTCCGGGTCACGGGGCTGGCAAGGTGCGGCTCAAGGTGGCGGACGTGAACACCGACCCCGAGGGTGGCGTTTGCTCCGACTGCTACAACGACTTCGGTGAGTCTTTGACGCTGTCGACCGAGTGGCAGCAGTTCTGGATCCCGTTCGACCGGATGCGCCAGGAAAAGGGCTGGGGCAAGCCGCGTAAGAGCAGCATCGACCCCACGCAGCTCTCGGCGATCCAGTTCCAGGTCAAGGAAGCCGGAAAGCCCTTCGACGTCTGGGTCGACGAGATCCAGTTCACCGGCTGCGGCGGCTGACGGTTACCGCGATGGATGTTTCGCCATCTGTCGCGACCGCACGAACATGTAGAGCGCCCGAGCGGGAAGCACGGCAAGCTCAACTGACGAAATCGCCCGCTCGAGAATAGGGGGGCGATTTTTGCGGGCGTCCCGCCGCGAGGCGACCCACGGCGCTTTCGACAACGAGCCGCTCGGGGCAAGAACGCCTCGGAGCGGCTCGCGTCCGTCTTTCGGCCGGAACTCTCTCCCTTTCGGGACTCGGCTGGCCCCTCCGGCGGCGCCCTGGGTCAGAGTGGAGGTCGAAAAGGTGGCGCGGGGGCATTGATCTGTACCTTCTCGTCATTGTTTCCTACCGCCACCCGATGCCGAACCCCGATACTCGCCAGTTCGGCCGACGACCTTTGCTCGGTGGTCCACTCGGGAGAGGGCCCGCGATGAGCACCGTTTTCTGGAGTCACGAAATGAAACTCACTTTGCGTACCAAGTTGATCGTTCCGGTGATGCTGCTCGCAGCACTCGCCTCGGGTTGCAGGAAGAAGGGCGCTGGCGGGCAAGGTGCCGCTACGGCACCCACGGCTGCGCCTTCCGGTGGAAACCTCCTGAAGAACAGCGACTTCGAGGACGGTACCAGCTTGCCGTGGACGAGCTCCTTCTCTCAGCCGGGTGAAGGCGAAGCGTTGGTGCAAGACGGTGCGTACTGCCTTCGAGTGGACAACCCCGGTGTGAACAATTGGGACGCGCAGGTGCGCCATCGGGAGATGGTGATCCAAAAGGGACACACCTACACGGTCGCGTACAAGATTTGGTCCGACAAGCCGACGCTTGTGCGAGCGAAGGTCGGCATGACGCAGGCTCCGTATCAGGAGTACTGGGTTCAGGACATGAAGCTCACGCCCGAGCCGCAGGTCATTCAAGGCACCTTCGTGATGCAAGGTGAGGACGATCCACAAGCGGAGTTCTCGTTTCACGCGGGAGGCGGCATGGCCCGCAACGTCCAGACGCCGTTTACCGTCTGCATCGACGACGTGACGTTGACGGATCCGCAGTTCACGCCACCGCCTGAAGCGGCGGCGGCGCCGCTGTCGAAGGTGCGGGTGAATCAGGTGGGCTACTTCGTCGGTGGGAAGAAGATTGCGACCTTGGTCAGCGATTCGTCGAGCCCGGTCGAGTGGAAGCTTCTCCAGGGGGACAAGACGGTGGCATCGGGGCAAACGCAGCCGGGCGACGTGGACGCCGACTCGGGGGATCCGATCCACATCATCGACTTTTCGAGGACGAAGAAGCCCGGTGAGGGCTACGTGCTCCAAGTGGGCGAGGAGACCAGCCCCCCTTTCGAGATCGGCAACGATCTCTACTCGCAGATGAAGTACGACGCTCTGAATTACTTCTACCAGAACCGTAGCGGCGTCGAGATCAAGATGCCGTACGCGCGCGCCGAGCGTTGGGCGCGCCCGGCTGGGCATGCGGAGAGCGACAAGGCCGTGCCCTGCGCTCCTGAAGCGAAGTGCAACTACGAGCTGGACGTGACTGGTGGTTGGTACGACGCGGGCGACCACGGCAAGTACGTCGTCAACGGCGGAATCTCTCTTTGGACCCTGCTGAATCAGTACGAGCGCTTCAAGCGCTTCGGCAAGATCGAGCCATTCGGTGATGGCAAGCTGAACATTCCCGAGAGCGACAACCGCGTGCCCGACATCCTTGACGAGGCGCGTTGGCAGATGGAGTTCATGATGAAGATGCAGGTGCCGGAGGGGAAGCCCAACGCCGGCATGGTGCATCACAAGATCCACGACACCCAGTGGACCGCCCTCGGCATCGCCCCCGATCAGGCTGAAAAGAAGACCAAGCGCTCACTTCGACCCGTGAGCACGGCGGCAACGTTGAACGTCGCAGCCACTGGCGCTCAGTGTGCTCGCATCTGGAAGCAGATCGATCCGGCGTTTTCGAAAAAGTGCCTCGAAGCCGCCGAGAGGGCATGGGTTGCTGCGAAGAAGAACCCGGACAAGTTTGCGCCTGCGAGCGACTCGAACGGCGGCGGTCCGTACGACGACGAGAACGTCAAGGACGACTTCTTCTGGGCAGCGGCGGAGCTGTACATCACGACCAAGAGCCCGCAGTACAGGGAGGCGATGCAGGAGTCGCAGTACTGGAAGAAGCTCACGACTTCGGTCGACGACGTCCCTTCGAGCATGAACTGGGCGACGACGGACGCTCTCGGGACGATCTCCCTTTCGGTGGTGCCGGGAGCGCTTTCCCCGGCGGAAGTCAGGGCCCAGCGGAAGAAGATCGTCGATGCGGCGGACGAATACCTCGCGCTGATCGACAAGCAGGGTTACCGGATGCCGTTCAGCGCCGGGCCGTCCGGCAAATACCCGTGGGGCTCGAACTCCTTCATCATCAACAACATGATGATCTTGGCACTCGCCCACGACTTCACGAAGCAAGACAAGTACCTCGAGGGAGCCATCCTCGGGATGGACTACCTCCTCGGGCGCAATGCGCTCGCCCAGTCCTACGTGAGTGGCTATGGCGATCGGCCGCTTCAGTGGCCGCACCACCGCTTCTGGTCGAAGCAAGTCGATCCGAAGTTCCCCGAGGCGCCTCCCGGAGCAATGTCCGGCGGGCCCAACAGCTCGCTGCAGGATCCGTACGCGAAGGCCGCTGGCCTTCCTGGGTGCAAGCCCCAGAAGTGCTTCATCGACAACATCGAGTCGTGGAGCACTAACGAGATCACCATCAACTGGAACGCGCCATTCGCCTGGATGTCCGCATACCTCGACGAGCAGGGGCCGAAGGCCAGGGCTCGCTGAACCCCGGATCGTGATCCTGCGTCTTGCCGGCCCCGAACCGGCGAGACGACGACGGGCCGTCTGGTCCTACAAGCGGTCCGGTCCCAACCGAGGTGGCCAACGACGAAAGTCCCCGAGGGAAGTCCTCTCGGGGACTTCGGCATTTCAGGACGCTCGTCGAACGGAGGTGAGCTTGACGGCACACTTCCGGCGTACGAAAGACGCTCGAATGGACCGATCTTTCTTGGCGTGCTTGTCTGGTGCTCTCCTCTCGGTGGCCTGTGTCAGCCCGCAGACCACCCTGCAGGGCGCCAAGACCCTGGACCCTGGTGATCTGGAGCTGATCGCGGGTGGCAGTGTTCCCGTGCACGCAGCCTTCACGAACGCGGCACTCGACGCTGCCGAAAACGCCACCGACCGGGTGCAGGAGCAGAATGCCGGCGAGCTCAGCGAGGCCGAGAAGCAGGAAATCATCGACGGGGCTCTGGCCGTTGTGCTGCTCCAGCCCGCCTTCGTGCCCGAGTTGTCGGCGCGACTCGGAGTGGTCGAGCGACTCGACGTGGGGCTGCGCTACGCGGGGGCGAGCATCAAGGGCGACGCCAAGTTCCAACTGGGGAGCGCAGGAGGCTACGACATGGCCGTAAGCCTCGGATACATTCACCACACGGGCCTCGGAGCTTCGATCGCCGAGAAGGCCTTCAGTCTTTTCGAAGTGCTCGAGCTGGCCGAGTACTCTCGCCGCGATCTCGACGCGGCTTTCCTTTTCAGCGGCAACCAGGAAGACGTCTTCAGCGCCTACGGTGCAGTTCGCTACATCTGGGGTATGCCTCGCATCGAGCTTGCGTTCCCGGAGGAGCTCGCCGGACCTGACGGAGCCGTGCAGTTCGAGACCGACGAGGATCTGCACTACGTCGGCGGAACCATCGGGATGCGGCTCGGCGTGAAGAGCATCGCCCTATTGGCGGAGCTCACGGCGATGAACCTGTTCTTTTCGCCGAAGATTCTCGGAGAAGAGCGAAACCTGGGCGGTTTGGTGCTGAGCCCGGCCTTGGGCCTCGACGCTCGTTTCTGAGGCCGCGAGACCCGCTCCGTCGTCACGGGCAATCGACGGGGAAGAGCGGGCGGCGGGCCGATTTGCGTGGCGAGGCACGAATTCGCTCGCGGTTCTCGATTCGCCAGGAAGGGGCCGGTCGAATGGCGTACGGTGTAGGCTCAGCCACGGCTGCCCCCCGGGAGGGGGGCAGTGTATTCAGCAGAAAGGGGGGGCATTGACCCAGCATACGATTGCGATCACCTACGCCGACGGGCGCACGGAAACGCGGGAATTTTCGCCGGGCAGCTACGTCATCGGTCGTACTTCGGGGGATCTCGCGCTCGAGGATCCGAAGGTCTCGAGCACCCATGCTCGGCTTACCGTATCAGCCGCGGGGGTCACCTTCGAAGACGTTGGGTCGACCAACGGGTCTTTTGCTGTCGACGGTCAGCGGCTTTCCGGTCCCCATTCGATGGCTCCGGGAATCGAGGTTCGCTTGGGACACTGCAAGCTGGTCCTGAAAGCGCCCGCCGTCGAAAGGACCCAAGCCATGTCCGCCGAGGACTTCGCAGGCATTGGAGCAACGCCCGCAGCGGTTCCCTCGGCGCAGGCGGGAGCCTATCCCGCTCGGCCACCGGCACCGGCGGCCTTGGTACCGAGCGCCCCAAGACAGGATCTCGCTGCGGGGGGAGCATCCGCCGCGGTGGCCGCTCCCATCTCCTCGGCGCCTCACAGCCATCCCGGACAACCGGTTCGCCACAGCTATCCTCTCGCCATAGCCGACGCCGGACTCAGCACGGCGTTCGGTCTGATGATGAAGACGCTGCCGTTTCTTCTCGCGCGCCTCGGTGTGCTCGTCGCCGTGACGATTGCCGTCCTCGTTTGGTGGGGGTTGGCGCTCGGCGGCCTGGTTTTCTTCGCAGGGCGCGAAAGTCCGATCTTGGGATATGGCTGGTTCGTGGTGCTCGCGGTGGTTGCCGGTTGGCTCTGGTGGGCGGTGGTCCGCTACTTCCTCTACCTGCTCAAGGCTGCGCACATCGCGGTGCTTACCGAGCTCATCACGACTGGATCGGTGAGCAACGGAAGCGAGGGGATGTTCCAGTACGGCATTCGTACGGTGAAAAGCCGTTTCGGAGAGGTCAACGTGCTCTTCGGTCTCGACATGCTCGTCGACGGCATCGTCGGGGCCTTCAACCGGACGCTCGACTTCGTTACCGGACTACTTCCCGTACCCGGCCTCGATTCGGTGATGGGTGTCGTCAAAGCGATTCTTCGTGCGGCGACTACGTACATCGACGAGACGATCTTTTCGTACAATCTCGCCCGCGGCGACGAGAACGTCTTTCGGAGCTCGAAGGACGGGTTGATCTACTACGCCCAGAACTCCAAGGAGGTCTTGAAGACGGGGGTCTGGGTCGTCGTGCTCGACAAGGTGCTCACGGCCATTATCTGGATGGTGATGTTGGCGCCAGCGTTCGTCATCGGTTGGCTCATGCCCGCCTCGGGCGTCTGGGTCACCATCACGGCCTTCGTGTGTGCGGCGCTCTTCGCCGGGGACGTCCGTGCCGCCTTCCTCCGGCCGCTGTTTCTCACGATGGTGATGATCAAGTTCCACACCTCCGTCCAAAGGCAGGCGATCAATCCGGAGTGGGATGCCCGCCTCGACAGCGCGAGTGAAAAATTCCGCGAACTATCGCGAAAAGCAGCGGACTGGGTGGCGCCCGGGCGCAAAGCGGAGGGCCCGACGGCGATTCCGGCTTGAACGTCCCGGGGGGCGGGTGTCGAGGCGTCTGCCTCGCCGAGAGGCGAAGCAGAAGCGCTTCCATCGAATCCTGCGGCCGCCGGCCCGGATAGGGGGCGGGGTGAGGGTCTCATCACGCGGGGCCACGACCCCGGAATCCTTGCAGTTTCCCCGCGTCGATTCCCACCGCGGACCCGATGACAGGTGCCTCTCGGTCGTAGTAGGGTCCTCGGCCCGCGATGCCCGCGTTCTGACGCGCCAGGCACGCCCCCCAGTCGGCGCCTCCAGCGCTGAACTCGTCCGCCTTCGGACGGGCACCGCCGAAAAACCACCACGAGAGTAACCCCCATGCGCTTCGGTCACTTCGACGACGAAAACAAAGAATACGTCATCACCACCCCCAAGACCCCGTACCCCTGGATCAACTATCTCGGGTCGGAAGAGTTTTTCGGGTTGGTCTCGAATCAGGCCGGAGGCTACTGCTTCTACCGCGACGCCAAGCTGCGCCGCCTGACCCGCTACCGCTACAACAACGTCCCCACCGACGACGGCGGCCGCTACTTTTACATCAACGAGGGCGGCGACGTGTGGTGCCCGTCGTGGGCCCCGGTCAAGGCCGATCTCGAGGAGTACGAGTGCCGTCACGGTCTCGGCTATTCCCAGATCAAGGGCAAAAGGAACGGGCTCAGCGTCACGACCCAGTTCTTCGTTCCGGTCGGTCAGACCGCCGAGGTGCACGCCGTCACCTTGAAGAACGAGTCGGAGGCGAAGAAGAGCTTCAAGCTCTTCTCCTTCATCGAGTGGTGCCTCTGGAATGCAGAGGACGACATGACCAACTTCCAGCGCAACTTCTCGACCGGGGAGGTCGAGATCGAGGGTGGTGGAAGCACCATCTATCACAAGACGGAGTTCAAGGAGCGCCGCAACCATTACGCGTTCTATCACGTCAATGCCCCGGTCTCCGGCTACGACACGGACCGGGAGACCTTCATCGGTCTGTACAACGGCTTCCACGAGCCGCAGGTGGTCTTGAAGGGCGAGAGCTCGAACTCGAAGGCCGCAGGCTGGTCTCCCGTCGCGTCGCACTGTCTCGACGTCGAGCTTGCTCCCGGCGAGGAAAGAACACTGGTTTTCGTGCTCGGCTACATCGAGGTCGAGAAGAAGGACAAGTGGGAGTCCAAGGGCGTCATCAACAAGAAGCCCGCGCTCGAGATGATCGCCGGCCTCGACAGCAAAGAAAAGGTCGACGCTGAGCTCCAGAAGCTGAAGGACTACTGGACGAGTCTTCTGAGCGGCTACTCGGTGAAGTCGACCGACGACAAGCTCGACCGGATGGTCAACATCTGGAACCAGTACCAGTGCATGGTCACCTTCAACATGTCGCGCTCCGCCTCGTACTTCGAGAGCGGCATCGGGCGCGGCATGGGCTTCCGTGACTCGAACCAGGACCTACTCGGCTTCGTTCACCTCGTGCCCGAGCGCGCGCGTGAACGCATCCTCGACATTGCCGCGACCCAGTTCGAAGACGGCGGCGCGTATCACCAGTATCAACCGCTCACGAAGCGCGGAAACCACGCCGTCGGTACGGGCTTCAACGACGATCCGCTCTGGCTCATCCTCGGTGTGGCCGCCTACATCAAGGAGACGGGAGACTTCGGAATCCTCGACGAGCAGGTGCCCTTCGACAACGACGAGTCGAAGGCCCAGATCGCATTTCGATCACCTGAAGGCTTCCTTCGACCACGTGGTCAACAACCTGGGTCCGCACGAGCTTCCCCTGATCGGAAGGGCGGACTGGAACGACTGCCTGAACCTGAACTGCTTCAGCGAGACCCCGGGCGAGTCCTTCCAGACCACCGAGAACCGCGAGGGCAAGACGGCCGAATCGATCTTCATCGCCGGCATGTTCGTGTCGATTGGGCCGATGTACGCCGACATGGTCGAACGCAAGGGCGACGCTGCCGAAGGCAAGCGAGTTCGTGAGGAGGTTGCGAGGATGGACAAGGCCGTCCTCGAGCACGGCTGGGACGGGCAGTGGTTCCTTCGCGCCTACGACTTCTTCGGTAAGAAGGTCGGCTCCGACGAGAATGCCGAGGGTAAGATCTTCATCGAGCCCCAGGGCTACTGCGTCATGGCCGGCATCGGCGTCGAGACCGGCGAGGCCAAGAAGGCGCTCGACTCGGTCAAGGAGCGGCTCGACTGCAAGTACGGCATCGTGCTGAACAACCCGGCCTTCACCGAGTACGTGGTCGAGTACGGCGAGATTTCCACGTACCCCGCGGGCTACAAGGAAAACGCTGGCATCTTCTGCCACAACAACCCCTGGGTCATGATCGCCGAGACGGTGATCGGTCGCCCGGAGCGCGCGTGGGAGTACTACACGAAGATCGCCCCCGCTTACCTGGAAGAGATCAGCGATCTGCACCGCACCGAACCGTACGTCTACGCCCAGATGATCGCGGGTAAGGATGCGGTCAAGCCCGGTGAGGCGAAGAACAGCTGGCTGACTGGCACGGGCTCCTGGAACTTCGTGGCGATCTCTCAGTACCTCCTCGGCATTCGTCCTGAGTGGGACGGGCTCGTAGTTCAGCCCTGCATGACCAAGAAGGTGCCGGAGTACACCGTCGTGCGGCGCGCGCGAGGCGCGACGTACAACATCAAGGTCAAGAACAGCGGCGGCACCGGACCTGCCCAGCTCAAAGTGAACGGCCGGGCCATCGAAGGTAATCAGGTGCCGTATGCCAAGGCGGGCGAGACCGTCGAGGTCGAGTGCGAGATCTGATTGAGTATTAGGGGGGCGGCCCCGCCCCCCTCGTCGCCCGAAGTGAATTCGGGCTCCTCACCCCACGGTCCGCCGGAAAATCCGGCGGCTCGCAAGGGGCTTGCTCGCCGGCGGTTTTCCGCGCCTCGTCACTCCTCGACCTTGGGCCTCGCGTGCCTTGGTTTGTTCCTGCGCAACCGAGGTCGCGTGCCTCGGGTTTCTGTAGGCGTGGCCGAGGTTACCTGGGAGACCGTGGGCGTTTTTCGATCCGTTCTGAGACGAAGCGGGAATGACTCGGGTGAGCGGTCGTTGGTTGGTCGATGAGGAGGTCCAATCGATGACCAGCGAGACCATCCGTCCGATTCGGAGCCGGGCAGCCGCGACCAGGGTGCTGACCGTGGTTCTTCTCGCGCAGAGCGGCGCCTTCGCCCAAGAGGCGACCGCAGAAGCCGGAGCGGCCTCGGAGGTGGGAGCGAGCGCGGAGCCGAGCAGTGAGGGAGAGTTCGAGGCCGCCCAGCCGCTAGAGACGGACGGAGAGCACCTCGAGCCGTCTCGGGATCGGGGCTTCTACCTTCGGCTGAACGCGGGCGCGGGTTACATTTGGGCGGATACCGACGGAGAGCTGAGTCTCAACGGACCGACCGTCAACGCGATGTTGAACGTGGGCGGTTACGTGTTCGACAACCTGGCCATCCACGGTGACGCTTGGGGAAACATCGCCACGAGTTACGACGAGAGCTCGGTGCTCGGCGTGGCGAGCGAAAGCGGGGGCACCCTCGGCTGGATGGCTTTCGGTGCCGGAGGGACCTACTACTTCCGGCCCGTCGACATCTTCGTGGGACTCGGGGCGGGGTTCGCCTGGAACTACGCGACGACCTACGCGGAAGTGACACCGGTCGACCGGGTTACGCTCGAAGCGCGGGCCAAGGAGGGCTCCGACATCGGTTATGGCGCTTACCTCACTATCGGCAAGGAGTGGGGAGTGAGCGATTGCTTGGGCCTCGGCGTATCGGGGTTCTACAGCTACATGAACGTTGCGGCGACTGACGATGCGCTGATCCAAGTGACTCAGGGGCACATGGCTCAGTTCATGGTCTCCGCGAGCTGGGGACCCTGACTCCGGGACCCTCTCGACCCGCAAACTGGCATCAGTCCAGGGTTGCGGGCTGTTGCGGGCCCGACCGTCGAAGTTGGGAACTGGTGCTCAGCGCCAGCGGCCGCCACGCCCACGGGTCGGGTCCAGCGAAGTCATGGTGACGCTCTGCCAGGTCACGTCCGCGAAGTGCGCAACGAGGAGGACGGACCCGCCGCGCGCGGGGACACTTTCCTCGAGCTGAAACTCGGATGGTTCCGGGCTCGCCGCGGGCCACACCTTGAAGGAAACCAGGGTCTGCCCGAAGCCCGTGTGCTGACTGCGGACCTTGAACGTGAGAGTCGTGCCGAGTGCAGCACGCGTCGGCTCGGAGCCAAGTACCTCGTTGTCGAAGACCACGAGCTCGAGCTGAGCGGAGTCTTCGCCATTCCGAAGCCACCCCAGCGCCTCCACGGGCCAATCGAGGCGCGGTTCTTCGTTGCCCGCGTGCCCCTGCCAGCCAACGGCGAGCCCCACGCCGCCATGCAACTCCCACGAGTGAATACGGACGTCCGCCGAAACTTCGACGTCACCCTCCCAGGTGCGGTCCCCGACGGCAATCAAGCGGTCGTATCCCGGCTCGACGACTCGAAGACCTTCGTCGGTGCGTTCCCACAGTCCGTCGACGATGCTGACCTGACGGCTTGCGTGTACCGGGCTGACGAAGTCGGCGAAATCCAGTTCGGTGGAGGTGAAGCGGGTCGGCTCGTCGTAGACGACGAAGCGTACCGGAGCGCTGATGGCCTCGCCGTCCTCTCCGTCGACGGCGAATTCGACCAGATTTTCCCGCGGCGCCGCGAAGAGGGCGTCGCGTCGAAGCTCCAAGTTGAAATCACCGCGCCCAGCGAGTCGGAAGCCGTCGGGGCCGAGTGCCAAAGCCTGCGGAGGTCCACCGTTCACGCGATAGCTCGCAGGACCATGACTTACGGTGCCCAAGACGTTAACGACGTCTTGAGCACCCCCAGGGCTTTCTGGTGAACCGAAGCTCTGCTGCTCGCCATACCAGATCGTGATCGGTCGGGTGGGTCCGGAGAGGGGGAGCGTTCCTCCCGTCCCCTCGACGGTGAGGACATCGTTGCGACCGCCGCAACCGAGTTGCATGAGGGCCGCCGCGGGCAGAAGTACGAAGGGGACCCAGCTCAGACTGCAAAGAGTGGAAGCTCGTTCGCCGTTCGGCGACTTCGAGTCGGTGGTTTCGGGCTGGCGAGCGGCGTCGACTTGTCGGCGTTGCACGGGAAAGATGCCTCCTCTTCTCGGGAGAACGGCCTCCAGCGGGCGATGACGTCTACCTGACTCGAAGCGGGACCTCCTCAAGGGGTGGGTCACCGGAACTCCCGACCCTCGTACCGAGAGGACGCGACCAGACAAATGCGGTATCAGAAAAAGTTTCTTTCGTTGATGGATTCCTCGGAACGCGCGGGTAGGCGAGAGCGCTCCGCCCGACACAAATCGCCCCGTCGCGATGCAGTCCGGCTAGCCGCTCTTCCGACTCGCGGTTAGCATTGCCTTCATGGCTTTATCTCGCTTGGGAAGCGCTTCGCTGAGGCTCGGTCGCCTCGGAGCGCTTGGTGCATTGGTCTTGGCGGGTGCTTCTGGCGTTGCCTGCAGCAGCGATGGCGGCGGTCGATCCACCGTTGGCGGTGGCTCGGGCAATGGCGGCTCGGGCAAAGGCGGCTCGGGCAATGGCGGCTCGGGCAATGGCGGCGGCATCTCCGTTGGAACCGGAGGGCAGAGCGGCGGCGGAGACGGAGACGGCAACTATTGCGATACCTTCGAGCAGATGTTCGTGCCGCAAACGCCGACGGTGATGATTCTGGTGGATCGATCGTCCTCGATGTGGCCGAACTACTGGGACCCGTTGAAGACCGGAGTTCTCAATGTGGTCCAGGAACTCCAGGCCGACGTTCGGTTCGGTTTCGCAGCGTTCACTGGCGTCAGCGGTCAAACGTGCCCGCTTGAGCTCGATGAGTTGGGCAGCATCTCGGAAAACAACGCCCAGGCGATTGCTGACTATTACAACGGGCTCCCGCAGCCCAACAAGAGCGAGACGCCCACGCCCGCGGCGATTGCCGCCGTGCGCGACACTCTGCTGGCCGACGATAGCCCGGGCGACCGCTTCATCCTTCTCGTGACGGACGGCGAACCCGATTTTTGCAACGACGGTAACCAGAAGTGTCCGCAGGATGCTCTCATTGGTGAGCTGCAGGAAAGCTACCGCCAAGGGATTCGCACGCTGGTGTTCGGTCTCGGAACGGTCGCTGCACTGGACTACTACGCAAATGCGGGGGCCGGGCAGCCGGTCAACTGGTCGGATGGGCTCGTCCTCAACCCGGACCAAGGCAGCCTTCTCAAACAGGAATGCGCCTCCGTGCCGGAATGGGGCGCCCTGCCGAAACCAGCTGGGCTCGACACGGTTGGCGAGTATTCAGACACGGCGGGTAGCGCGAGCGCTTTCGTGTCTTCAGATCCTGCTGCGCTGGCCGAACAAATCCGCTCGACCGTCGAGGGCCTGAAGTCCTGCACGATCGAGTTCAACTTCGACGTGAAAGACGACACCGCCGGCAGGGTCTACATCGGGACGGGTGACGATTTCAAAGTCGAGGAGAACGTCATTCCGCGCGAGGACTGGCGCATGAGCAGCGAGAACGTCATCGAGCTCATGGGCGATTCGTGCACCCTCTGGCAGCAAGAAGGCGTGGACCGCTTCTTCGCGGGCTTCCCGTGTGAAGCGATCGTCGTGCGCTGAAGCGAGCTTGATTCGCCGAGGGTTCAGCCGCTCGTACGGCGAGCGATGTCGAGCCGTCGAGTGACCGCCCCGCCTCCTTCTGGGAGCGTGGGGCGTTCCACTTCGTGGATCCGACTTGTCCCTCTCCGACGTGATTCTGCGTTGCGACGCCAGCTCCGCCAACTCGCTCGGCCCTGCGTGCTTCGCCCATCGGGCGGTGCCTGGTCGGTGCGGTAGACACCGCAAGGGCACTCTCCAGAGCGCCGGTTTCCTGGTTCCGAGTTCCCGCTTGACCGCCGTTTCTGGGCCGAGTCCCTTGCGCAGCATGGAGGGTTTCGCGCTCGGCTTTGCCCAGGGTCTTGGAAACGAGGCCACGCAGCGCCTCCTTTCACTGGCGCGTAGGATTCGCGTAACCACCGGTGAAGTGCTGTTTCGAGAGGGCGACCGCTCAGTGGACGTGCTGCACCTCGAGCAGGGCAGAGTCGCCCTGAGCGTGTCAGCTCCAGGAAAAGGCGAGATCGCGCTTCTCACGCTGGAGGCGGGAGAAATTTTGGGCTGGTCCGCCTTGGTGGGGGGAACACGGGTCTCGACCGCGGTGGCATCGAGCGACGTCACCGCAGTCGCCTTCGATGGTGAAGCGCTGCGGAGTTTGTGTGAAGAGGATCACGAGATCGGCTACGTGGTCATGCGGGACGCGTTCGAGCAGCTCGCCCGGCGCCTTTTCGACACGAGGTTGCAGCTCCTCGACCTCTACGGTCGTGAGGAAAGTCGGACATGAGCGCGACGGGGAACTCGCAGACGCGCTTTCTGCCCCGAGACGCGGTTTCCACGTTCATCGAGGCCCTTCGGCGCGAGCACCAACTCGTGGGACCGACCCCGCGCGATGGGGCCCTCCGCCTCGGCCCCATCAGTCGGATGGAAGACCTGCCCATCGGTCTCCGAGACCGTCAGGCGCCGGGTCACTTTCGCCTTGAGAAGCGCGATGACGCAGCACTCTTCGGCTACACGGTGCCGGTCGACTCGCTGAAGAACTTTCTCTTTCCCGCTGAGGAGAAGCTCTACCAAGCCACGCGCCGCCCCGACGGCAGGATTGGTTTTGCACCGATTCGAGCCGAGAGCGAGCCCGTGGCGTTCTTGGGGGTGCGTTCCTGCGATCTTTCGGCAGCCAACGTGCAGGACGAAGTGTTCCTTCGCAACGGCTTCCGCGAGCCGCGGTATGCCGAGCGTCGAAAGCGGGCACTGATCGTTGCGGTGAACTGCACGGAGGCGGGGGATCTTTGCTTCTGCACTTCGGTGGGTGGTTCTCCACGAGTGGGCGAGGGCGCCGACGTCGTCATCACCGAACTCGAAGAGGGGCTCTTACTCGAATCGCACACGGACCGAGGCGCGGCGATCGTCGAATCGCTGTCGACCAACGATCCGACGCCGGAGCAGACGGGGCGTGCGGACGAACGCATCCGAAACGCGGAGGTGACGATGGAAAAGCGGCTCCCCGAAGTCGATCGCCTCGCCGGGCGCCTCCTCGCCGAACTCGACCATGCTCGCTACGACGAAGTCGCCGAGCGCTGCCTCGCGTGTGGCAACTGCACGAACGTCTGTCCCACGTGTTTCTGCAGCGACACGTTGCTGCATTCGGATTTCAGTGGCGACCACGTCGAGTGCGAAAAGCGGTGGGATTCTTGCTTCACCCGGGGGCACGCCGCGGTTGTCGGGGGAAACCATCGCCCGGCGATACGCGACCGCTACCGCCAGTGGCTCACACACAAGCTCAGCACCTGGGTCGGGCAGTTCGGAACGAGCGGGTGCGTGGGTTGTGGACGGTGCATCGCGTGGTGCCCGGTCGGCATCGACCTCACCGAGGAGGCTCGGGCCATCGCCGAAAGCGAAGGACCTCTTCGAAGCCAACCACGGCACGTATCGTCGTCTGTAGCTGACGACGATCTCGTCCCTCGGGGGAGGGCGATTGAGGACGCCCGGCGCGAGACGAGCGACGTCACGACGCTGCGTATCGAGTGCAAGGGTCCCACTCCCGCACCAGGGCAGTTCTACATGCTCTCGCTCCCGGCGATCGGGGAAGCTGCGCTTTCGGTATCTCGCATCGAACCGAAGGCGGTCGAACACACGATCCGTGGTGTGGGGCCGCTCACCGATGCTTTGATTCGTCTTCGCGCTGGTGACTCTCTCGGGGTGCGGGGCCCGTATGGAATGCCGTGGCCCCTCGAGCGAGCCGAGCGGAAACCACTCGTGCTGGTCGCCGGTGGCATTGGTCTCGCACCCTTGCGTCCGGTGCTCGAAGCGGCAGCTCGACAACCAGCGACGTATCCGCTGGTGCGTCTGTTTTACGGCGCACGCTCACCAGCTGACCAACTCTACACAGCGGAGTTGCGAGAGCTCGAGCAGAGCGGACGTTGCGAGGTTCGATGCACGGTGGATCGAGCACCTGCGGGCTATCGAGGGCACCTCGGGCCGGTCACTCGCTTGCTGGACGCCAATCTGCTCCCGCGAGACGCCCTGTATTTGATGTGCGGTCCCGAGCTGATGATGAAGCTCGTGGCCAAGCGGCTGCTCGATGTAGGTGTTGCTCCCGAGCGCATCCACTTGTCGATGGAGCGCCACATGAAGTGCGCGACTGGGTTTTGCGGTCGCTGCCAGCTCGGACCGTGGTTTCTCTGCAAAGACGGTCCCGTGTTTGCCTACGATGCGGTGGCACCGTGGCTCGGTCGTCATGGCTTCTGAGTCGGTCGTCTGCCGGCCCCGCCTGGCGGTGTATAAGCTGGCGTCGTGTGACGGCTGCCAACTGAGCGTCCTCAGCTGCGAGGAGGAGCTGCTCGCCCTCGGGGAACGGGTCGACGTCGTTCACTTCGCGGAGGCCACCTCGCGACCGGACGACGGAGCGCCGTTCGACGTGTGCCTAGTGGAGGGTTCGGTGTCGACGCCCGAACAGCTCGAGCTGGTTCACACGCTGCGACAGCGCTCGCGTACTCTCGTGGCGATTGGAGCCTGTGCGACGGCGGCCGGGATCCAGGGAATTCGCAACTGGGCCGATCCGAAGCGGTATCTCGACGTCGTCTACCCGGAGCCGTCTTACGTGAGATCCCTCGACCGGGTGAGCCCTATCAGCGCTCACGTGCCCGTGGACTTCGAGCTTGCGGGATGCCCGATCGACAAGCAGCAGCTGCTCGAGGTCATCACCGCGCGACTCGTCGGGAGGAGTCCTGCTATTCGGGATGAGAGCGTCTGCATGGAGTGCAAACGCAAGGGCTACACGTGCGTTTTGGTGACCGGTGTGGCCCCCTGTTTGGGGCCGGTCACGCGCGCCGGCTGCGGGGCGTTGTGCCCGCGATTCGCCCGTGGGTGCTACGGTTGCTTCGGACCCCGCGAGGGAGCGAATACGAAGTCGCTCGATGGGTGGGATCGCGCGCAGGGGGTTTCGCCCGAATC
Source organism: Polyangiaceae bacterium (assembly GCA_050289625.1). Taxonomy (GTDB): domain Bacteria; phylum Myxococcota_A; class Polyangia; order Polyangiales; family Polyangiaceae; genus NIC37A-2. Next base: position 22,389 of record JBNKGC010000042.1, read on the forward strand.
GATTGTTCGGCGGTATCGAACCTTCAACTGCGAGGCTCAGGCTTTTCGGCAGGCGGGCGACCGTGCGGCCGCGGACTGCAGGAAAGAGGGCAACGATGACTGAGAAGACCTACCGGGTCGATCTCCTCACTCGAGTGGAAGGCGAAGGGAGGTTCTTCGTGCGCGTGAAGAACGGTGAAGTCGTCGACGCGGAGCTATCGATCTTCGAAGCCCCACGGTTCTTCGAGGCATTTCTTAGGGGGCGCTCGATGCACGAGGTCGTCGACATCGTTGCGCGGATCTGCGGCATTTGCCCGGTTGCTTATCAGGAAAGTGCCTCCGTCGCTCTCGAGCGGGCGCTGGGCGTTTCGGTAGATGAACGGATTAGAAAGCTCCGGAGGCTAATTTATTGCGGCGAGTGGATGGAGAGCCACGCCCTCCACGTCTTCCTCTTGCACGCGCCGGACTACCTCGGCTACCCCGACGGCATGGCGATGGCGCGAGACCATCGGGATCTGGTCGAGCGGGGGCTTCGCATCAAGCGCACAGGAAACCGTCTGATCGAACTACTCGGTGGGCGGGCGATTCATCCCGTGTCGCTGTGTGTGGGGGGCTTCTCACGTGTGCCACGTCGAGATGACCTTGCTGCCATTCGCCTCGAGCTCGAGCAGGCGCTCGACGATTGTGTCTACGCCGCTCGTTGGAGCGCCCGGCTGAGCGTGCCCGAATTCGACCCGGGCTACGTGTTCGTCGCCGCCGATGCCGACGAGTATCCGCTCGAAACGACGAAGCGAATCCTCGTTTCGGGGCGTGAGCCCGTGGACGGCGCCGAATGGGAGTCACACTTCCGGGAGCATCAAGTTCCGCATTCCAACGCGCTGCACTGTCGTCTCGGCGATGGTTCCCCGTATTTGTGTGGTCCTCTGGCGCGACTCTTCCACCACGCCGAGCGGCTGCATCCTGTGGCTCGACAACTTCTCGATGAATCAGGAGTGTCGCTCCCGGTGCGAAACCCGTTCCGTTCGATTTTCGTGCGCTCCGTCGAGCTGGTTCACGCGTGCGCAGAAGCCATGACACTCATCGACGACTACTCGGAGCCGCGCGAACCGCACACGTCGACGCCAGGTGAGATCCCTACGGGGGCGCAAGGTTGGGGAGCCACCGAAGCACCTCGCGGGTTGCTTTTCCACCGTTACACCCTCGATGAGGGCGGATTGATCCAGGATGCACGAATCGTTCCACCGACGTCTCAAAATCAAGCGCGTATCGAAGCCGACCTGCGCGTCATGGCGCCGAACCTGCTCGACCTCGAACAGGACGAAGCCACGCAAAGGTGCGAGCAGCTCATTCGAGCCTACGATCCGTGTATCTCCTGCGCGACGCACTTCCTTCGCCTACAGATCGAGCGGGAAGATTCAGTCATGTGAACGAGCTTCGGAAGGAAAACCTGGTGCGAGTGATCGCGCTCGGGAACCAAGCCGCGCGTGACGACGGCGTTGCCCTCGTCGTTGGCCAGGCCATCATGGACCGACGAGAAGATGTCGAGATCCTCCTTGCGGGTCGCCCCGGTGTGGGGCTTCTGGACCTTTTCGATGCGGGACGACCCACGTTGGTGCTCGATGCAGTGCGCGCCGGGCTGCATCCGGGCGAAAGCGTATGCGTCAGTCTCGAGCAGGTCTGCGAGCGCGCCCTGTCGGATAGGATCGTTTCGGCGCACGGGGTCGGCCTCGGTGAGGCCGCCCGCCTAGGGGTTGCGCTCGGGCGGCGCCTGCCTCCGGGGCTGTTTTTCGGGGTTCAGGTGGAACGAACCGACCCTGGTTTCGGCTTGAGTCGGGCGCTGGCGAACCGGCTACACCTTCTCATCGAGGACTCCATCAGGGCACTTGTGGCTCTCGAAAAACCATCCGTCTGCCAGGAAATCGGTCTGCGTCCCGACGATTCGAAAACATCCGTATGATCGCAGTGTGACCGTCGTCAGCGCCCAGCGAAGGCATGAAGAGCAGCCCCAGCGAGTTGCGCCCGATCGTCGGAGGTGGAGAAACTTGCATTGCCTTTGCGGGTGGTCGTGAAGCGCAGCTGTCTCTTTCCGTTGCGGTTCTGCGCATTTGCGGTGGGAGTAGTACCATCGTTGGGGGTCGGGTTCGCTCCTGTGGAACCTCCGCCGAGGCGCGCTGTCGGATGCAATGAGAACGGCACTGGGCTGCGGCGTTAAGCCCGCGGTCACCGCGCCATTCACGAACCCTTCGGCGATGCGCGTCGAGCGTGAATGAGCGGGGTGCTGCCCACCGAGCGCGACGCGTGGTGAGGGCAGGAGTGCATCTGCACCTCCGAGCGCACGCTCGGAGACCGGGACTCGTGCATCCGCGCGACCCGAGGAGAGCGAGTGATGAGCAATTCGATGATGAACGACACCTGGGTCGAAGTGATTGCAGCGTGGGGTGATCACGTGCTTTCCGTGCACCACGCTCCGCTCGAGTCCGTGGGCCAGGACGGCTGGTTCGTGCTCGGAGACGGGGAAGAGGAGGGGGGCCAGAGACGAGGCGATTCGAAGTCCCGTACGTGCGACTTTTACTTGCCGCGTGGGGCGATGACCGTCGCGCGACTCGCTTTGATCAGTTTCGATGGTGCCAAAGCCCAGGTGAACGTACCGCATGGCGCGGAAGGGAGCCTCGAGCGCGAAAGTCAGGAGCTGACCTCCTTCGAATCTCTGCGCGGCGATCCGTCAGTCCTCGGTACGTCGATGCTCGGTGTGACGCTCGAGTCCGGTGCGATCGTTCACGTCGATCTCGGTTCCATCAGTTTCCACGTGTCCTTGTGTCCGGCTGAGGAGGTGCCGAACGCGACACGGGCAGCATTCGACAAGGCGGCTGCTGGTTGGTTCGCTGCGACGTTCGCCACGGCCGCGGCGTTCTTCGGAACGCTGATTTACTCCATGCCGGACATGGGTCTGCTCGCCGACGAGGAGCTCAACCCCAAGCGATTGCTCGCGATTCAGCAGTACCTCGACGCGTCTGCCGAACGGGAGCGACAGCGGGAAGAGCCTCGTGTCGACGGAGAACGAGAGTCGGCAGCCCAGGGTGAGGCGGACAAACCCGCCGAGATCAACGCCGCTTCGGGTCCGAAGACAGACAACCCTCGACCGGCGAAGTCAGGAAAAGCGGGGGGCGGCCCCTCTCGCGAAGAGATCCTGAACGAGGCGAGGCAGGGCCTGATGGTGGCAGTTCTCCTCGAAGACGCCGCGACGTTCACCGAGTTCGTCCGCGCAGGGAGCCTCGCCGATCTGTCGCCCGATCATGCCACCGAGCTCTTCATCGACGGGATCGGCGAGGGGTCTGGCATGGGCATGCTGAGCGGCCGCGGAGCGGGTGCGGGGGGGCTCGGTGCCGGCGTCGGAATCGACGACATCGGCGGAGGACTCACCGGAGGCGGGGGCACCATGAAGCACGGCTGGGGTCGCGACGGCATCGGAATGGGATGCTGCGGTCGCGACGGCGGGGGCGGCCACCGTGCGAAGGCACCGATCATTCGGATCCCCCCACCGACGACGAGCGGCCGACTCCCGCCTTCCGCCATCCAACGCGTTGTGAGGCAGAACTTCGGGCGGTTCCGCATGTGCTACGAAGAGGGGCTCCGCAAGAATCCGTCCCTCGAAGGGCGGGTCGCAGTTCGCTTTCTCATTGGCAGCGATGGTCGGGTGACGACCGCTTCTCCCGCGGCGGCCTTGCCCGATCCGAGCGTGACCTCGTGCGTCGTATCCGCATTTCGTGGCCTTTCCTTCCCGAAGCCGGAAAACGGGACCGTCTCCGTTACGTACCCGATCGCGTTCACACCAGGTTGATCCGAATCCCTCAACCCGAAGCTCGGCCGAACTGCGCCCACCCGAGCCTGCGCGTCGGCTCGGGTGGGCGGGCGTCTGGTTCGGGGACTCGGGGGCTTTACCAACACCGCGGTCTGGTCGCTCAGTCTGTTGGTCGCTGACGATCCAGAGGTGCCGTGAGGCTGTCCGAATACCCGACCGAGCCGGACTTCTATGACGAGATGTTCGCGGGGGCGGGCGACATTCGCCCGCTCTATCGAGCCCTTGCCGATCGCCTCGGGGAGATGGGTGAAAGCGAGCTTCGGCGTCGGCGTGAGATGGCTGATCTTCTCCTGCGCAATCAGGGGGTCACGTTCACCGTGTACTCGGAGGACCAGGGCATCGAGAAGGTCTTTCCCTTCGACCCGGTGCCCCGCCTCATCGATGCGACCGAATGGGCTCGCGTCGAGCGGGGTCTGGTGCAGCGAGTGGAGGCCCTGAACCTCTTTCTCCACGACGTCTATCACGACCAGAAGATCCTCCGGGACGGCGTCATCGATCCGGAGCTCGTCTGGGGCGCGTCGTTCTTCATGCGCGAAATGATCGGGATGGACCCTCCGCGAGGCGTGTACGTGCACGTCACAGGAACGGATTTGGTGCGCGACGAGCGAGGGAATTTCCTCGTGCTGGAGGATAACTGTCGCAGTCCGAGCGGTGTGAGCTACGTCCTCGAGTGCCGCGCGGTGCTCAAACGGGTCTTCCCGACGATGTTTCGCGAACACGGCGTGCGACCGGTCGACGATTACTCGGTGTGGCTCCGGGAGACGCTGCACCATGCTGCTCCGGTGGGCGCTTCCGAGCCTCGCGCGGTGGTCCTCACACCTGGGATCTACAATTCGGCGTACTTCGAGCACAGCTTTCTGGCGCGGCAGATGGGAGTACCTCTCGTCGAGGGGCGCGACTTGGTGAGCTCGGATGGGGCCATCTGCATGCGCACGGTGGAGGGGCTCCGGCGGGTCGACGTGATCTACCGTCGAGTGGACGACGACTTTCTCGACCCCCTCGTCGGTCGCGCCGACTCGATTCTCGGTTGTGCGGGGCTCTTCTCCGCGTATCGAGCCGGAACGGTGGGAATTGCGAACGCGCCGGGGACGGGAGTCGCCGACGACAAGGCGCTCTACCCGTTCGTTCCCGACATGATCCGCTATTACCTCGATGCGGAACCGCTCCTGCCGAACATCCCGACCTACCTCGGTGCGAAGGCGGAGGATCGAAAGTACATCCTCGAGCATCTGCACGAACTCGTCGTCAAACGAACGGACGCGTCCGGCGGCTACGGCATGCTCCTGGGGCCAAAAGCCTCTCGGGAGGAAATTGACGACTTTCGTCGTCGTGTGGAGGCCTCCCCACGGTCGTACATCGCGCAGCCTTTGGTCCATCTTGGCCACCATCCGACGATCGTCGAAGGCAATCGCCTCGAAGGCAGATGTGTCGATCTGCGCCCGTTCGTCCTGTTCGGAGAGCAGATCCGGGTGATTCCTGGGGGGCTCACGCGAGTCGCGCTACCGAAGGGGTCCTTGGTGGTCAACTCCTCGCAGGGTGGGGGCTACAAGGACACCTGGGTCCTCTCGACCGACGACGCCGGAGACCGTCGTGCTGAGTAGGGTGGCCGATGCGCTCTATTGGATGGCGCGTTACGTCGAACGTGCCGAGCATGGGGCGCGTGTGCTCGACGTGACTCAGGGTACTCTCATCGACGTGCAGGACGTCGACCCGGATCGCGCGCGACGGTACCGGTCGGGAGCCCTGGAGCAGCTAGGCCTGTCGGAGGACGTCGAATGGAACGCGGCGATCTTCGACGATCAGCTCGCCAGCTCGATCGCGTCGTCACTCGGGCGCGCTCGTGAGAACGCTCGCCAAGTGCGCGAGATCATCAGCCCGGAAATGTGGGACGGGTTGAATCGGGCCTACTGGGCTCTTCACCGGCCCGCGACATCGCGACCCCGTGAGGAGTTTCTCTCGGGTGCGCTCGAGGACGTGATCCGGGCGAGCTTTCTCTGGGGCGGAGTGACGGACGCGACGATGAGCCGCGACATGGGGTGGCTCTTTATCCGTCTGGGACAATTCGTCGAGCGCATCCATCGAACCGCAGTCACCTTTTCGAGTCTTTGGCGGGACATCGAAGAGAGCGCGAATCGGGAACCGCGCGCGGAGGACAACATCGGGCGCCTTTTGCTGCTCCGATGCTGTGGTTGCCTCCAGGAGTACCGCAAGATGAATCCGACTCGCTTCGACTCGCGGCGGATCGTCGGCTTCTTGCTCCTGGAGCCCACGTTTCCGCGCACGCTCAGGTACTCCACCGAGGTTGCGGCGTCCTTCTCGGAGCGCCTCGCTGCAAGCGTCGGGCCGCGTGGGGCGGCGACTCAGCGCGCATTCGGCAGGCTGGCTGCCGAGGTCGAGTATGTCGAGCTCGACGAGCTCATCCACGGTGGACCCCGAACCTTGCTCGACGCCACGTTCACTCAGTTGGGGCGCGCGACACTGGAACTTCAGCGTGCGTACTTCCTGCACTGAGGCCATCGCTAAGAGGGACCCCATGCTGCTCAACGTGACTCATCGGACCGAGCTCGACTACGACGCACCGATCACCGAGACCGTGATGGAGCTCAGAATGACGCCTCGCTCGACGAGCCACCAAACACTCAGGGGACTCCGCTTGGGCGTCGGACCCAAGGCGCATGTCGTCGAGCATGATGACTGGCTGGGAAACCGCGTGCACCAATTCAGCGTCCTCCCCCCGCACGAACGCGTCGTGATCGTCACGCAAGCTGCAGTTCACTGCCATCCCGCGGGACCCGAGCTCAGCGAACTGTCAGAGCCGATCGCACCCCCCGCGGAGTTGCCTCTGCCTGTGAGGGAATTCGTTCGACCGAGCCGATTGGTCCCTCACGACGACCGTCTCGGACCGCTCGCTGACCGTTTGGGTCTGAGCCGGGCATCGAACTTCGAGGGGGCGCTTCGTGCCGTGACAGAGCATCTGTTGGAAGCCATCCGGTACGAGCGAGGGGTGACACACAGCGCGACGCGCCTGCCGGCGGTGCTCGATGCGGGGGCAGGGGTCTGCCAAGACTTGGCACACGTGACTCTCGGACTGCTCCGCAGCGCCGGGATCCCCGCGCGGTACGTTTCCGGGTATCTTCATCAACCAGCGGGATCCGACGAGACCGAGTCCCACGCCTGGTGCGAAGCTTGGTGTCGGGAGCACGGGTGGGTGGCCCTCGATCCCACGCATCGAACGCCGGTTGGGTTGGGGTACGTCACCGTGGGGTTCGGCCGCGACTTCTCCGACGTACCACCCAATCGTGGAGTTTACCGGGGGGAGGCCACCGAGAGCATTCGTGTGGAGGTCGGGCTCGAGGAGGTTTCGGAGGTCCCGGCGGGGCTCCTGGCGCCGCGAACCACGCAGCTTGCCAACCTGATTCCGAACGGCGCGCACCGAGTTCACTCGGATGCGGTCGAGCCTCAGCAGGCGCAGCAACAACAGTAGGAGCTGCCTCGACTGACCTGCGCCCGATGCAGTGGAGTCACACCGACTGAACGGCCCTGGCCGCAGTCAGCGTCTTCCCGGTCGGCACAAAAGCGAAACGCGCAGTGAGCAGGCTCACTGCGCGTTCGCTGTACGTCGACTCGACTCACACCGAGCCAGCGAACGTCACCACCACATGCTGGCTTCGAGCTTGATGACGTTCACGTCGGGGCGGAAAGTCGGAGCGCCGCGATTGCCCGGATCCTGGTTGGCAGCGTGCGCGCCAAAACCGTCGGGCGTCACCGCGGACGGCGGCGGCTGGACGCAGAACACGCGGCCAGGCAGGCTCTCGGCGTTCAGCTGGGCGTAGTTGTGCGAGCTGTCGAACGGGTTGCCCGCCGGGTTGCCGAACTCGCACTCACGCTGCGCGTAGAAGTAGCGCGAGTACTGAAGCGAGATCTGCTCGCGGGTGATCATCTCTGACCGGAAGGTGATGCGAGGCGACAGAATCGCGAAGGACTGTTCCGGGATCTTGCTGTTCGGCTGCAAACGGTCGAAACGCACCCCGGCGCTCATCCACGGTACGAAGAAATACTCGCCGTCGATACCGAACTTGAGCTTCTTGACACCGTCCTGGCTGATCTCGTCGCCGGCGATGTTCCACAAGGGTGCGTAGGCCGGATCGTTCTGGAGGAACTCCTGGTCGTCGGAGCTGATCAGGTTCAGCATGCCGTAGAGCTTGAGCCGCAGGTCCTGATCGTCTTCGAACGCGCCGAAGTTGGCCAAGCTGAGCTCGTACTGAGCCAGGAAGGTGCTGACGGTACCGTTGCCGCCGGAGCAGCTGCCCGTCTGGATCGGGAACTGCTTCTGGCAGAAGGACGTTTCCAGGTAGTTGTCCGTGACGCCGAGGTTGAACTCGCCACCGCCGAAGGAGTGGATCACTTCGACTGCCGGGGCGACGGTGATGGCGTCCGAGGCAACGACCGTGGACCAACCGGCGTACAGGTAGCCGTACTGGGCGAGATCGAAGCGACCCTCGAGACCGAAGATGGTGAGGCTGCCGTTTTTCAGCAAATCGGGCCCGCCATTGAGAGCGTTGAGAGGCCCAACGGGCGTGTTGCCCGTGACGGCGTTAATCTCCTGATTGAGGCCGCTCTCGCTCGACGTCCACGAGTAGAGGAGGTGGGCCCCGAACTCCATCTCGTCGAGGTAGTTCAGGTAGGCGTGGCCGTGGCTGAGAAGCGTGAAGCGGGTGCGGTTGAACACGCTCGGGTCGGGACGGTGCGTTCCGAAACCACCTTCGATACCCACGGTCGTGTCCGGGGTGACCCCGATGTCCAGGCGCACATCGCCGCCCACGGTGTGGGTGCGGCCAAAGAGATACGTGTCGTACTCGCCCGCGTCGTATTTGCCGGCAGTACCGTAGCGGGTCCAGAAGGAACCGACCTTGGCGTTGAACTTCAGGTTCTCGTAGCCGAGATCGCTGTTCAGCTCGACCCAGCCCTGACCAATGCCGAACTGCGTTGCCGGATCGTTCCATGACGAGTCGGCGAACTGGAAGCCCTGGATGGCTAGGTTGCCGCTCACCGTGCCGTTGCCCACGGAGAAGAACATCTCCGCCCAGTCCCGCTTGTTGTGCGGGCTGCTCTGCCAGCTCAGGTACTGGTCGTCGGGGATGACGGGAGCGTGGAAAGTGGTTTTGCTTTGCCCGTCGAGCACGTCTTCGGTGCAGGCTCCGACGTCGTAGAGCTCTTCTTCGGGGTTGCCGACGTTGAACTCATTGTCCATACCAGGCTCGCAGAGCCGGTTCGAGCGACTGCCGATGCCGACGCGCATCGGAGCGCGGAAGTAGCCTCGGTAGGACATCTCCCAGGAACCACTCTCGGGCTCCGGACCCCCGCGAGAGCGAGGAGACTGGGGCCGCTGCAGAGCGGCGGGGGTGGTGCTGGCTTCTGCGGTTGGGGCCGTCGCCGTGCCCGCGGACGCAGAAGCTTCGAACGAGGTGCTCGCCGGCGGAGGATTCACACCCGGCTCCGCCGTCGGCTCCGATGCTGCCGTGTCGGGCTCAGCGGCCACGTCTTCGTCGTTGAGATCCACTGCCTCAGGGTCGACCTGGGCAAAAAGCGTGCTCGGTGCGGCAAAGGCAAGCACGAATAGGGGGAGTTTCAAGTTCCGCATCGCGTGTCCTCGAGGTCAGCTAAATGACTGAAAGCGCTACCAGGGGGTGAATGTGCTACTTCAGAGCCTCTCCCAGGGCGCCGAATCCTTTAACAGCACTATGCTTTCGCTGGAAGCTGCGCTTCGGTTTTTATTTCGCGGACTTCGCCAAGGGGTTGCGGCGACCCACGGGGGAAGCAGTGGAAGCGGGTAATCCTGCGACTTCGTGGGAAAGTAGGCGCGCGAGAAATCCGTCCGACTCTGGACGGACCAACAGTATTCGTGGTTGACGCTGCGTCCGTTTCAACACGGAACGACCGAAAAGGCGGCCCGTAGGCCGTTTCCTGTTCGGCCTGGGGGCCGGTGGTTCTCGGCGGAGTGCTCGGTCAGCAGCCGGGGGGATCGCCGGCCCAGAAGGTCGCTGGCGGTCGCTCCGCAGCGACGACCGGGCCTGCCTCGCTGAGATCGATGACGCGCAACACCGACGCGCCTGACTCGAGGATCAGGAGCTCGCGATCGTCGAGCAAGACGCGGCCTTCGAGCGTGAAGCCGGGATGTGAGCTGATGATGGTGCCCGATTCGTCGCGAATGCGAACGACTTCGGAAGTGGGGCAGGTGGTCGTGCCACGGGACTGCGAGCCGTCGACTCGGTCCACCTCGACACGGTAAGGCAGCGAGTTGTCGTCGCTTCGTTCCACGAAACCGTGAGAGGTCTCGTAGCGAGCGTCGGGATGGGTACCCTCGACGGCCAAGGCCCGCTCGGCGGCGTCGAGTTGGTTCGCACATCCTTCGAGTCGACGCGCCACGATGGGGCGCGGCTTGCCGCTGTCGGGTTCACCGAAGTCCAGGGTGAGGGTGACTGGAGCGCCGAGCTCCGTTTGGCAGGTGCCCGCCGGTGAGACGATCGTCCAAGGTTCGTCGCGCCCCAACTCGCGCGGGCGGGAGGTGCGCGGAGTCACCGTCAACACCGCTCCGCCGGGGAGTGCCACGACCTCCGTCGCTCGCTCGAGGACTTCGGCATCGAGTTCCGGGCGCACGGCGTCCCTCGAGTCGACGGTTTCGAGGGCGAATGCCTCCGTTCCGATGGCAAGGACGGGATACACGCCGATCGTTCCGGGGGGAGACTCAGCGGCCGCAATCGGCGGAGCTGGGACCGCGGATGTCTCGGGTGAGGTCCCACCCGAGACGGCCCGCTCGACAGGCTGCTCGCCCTGCTGTCTTTGCGCGACCTCGGCGTTCGGCGGAGCGACCGTTACAGTCGCAGCGGGCGCCGGCGTGGAAACGGGTTCGGGTATTGGTCGATCCGTGACGTAAAACCACAGAGCGGCGCCACCGAACACAACCGCATTCAAAGCAATCCAAAGCGCCACTGCACGCAGCGTGAAATGTTCGTCACTCTCGTGAGTCAGCTTGTATAGCCGCGCCCGCATGGTCGCTCTCCCGCAATCGCTGGTTGGCGACGACTCCGCCAGAGAGACCGCAGGCCGTCATCGCCGGAGTCGCTCGCCAGGTGCAACGGTGTAGCAAGCGGCATGCCACCGTCCTGGGAGGCGAAGATGCTCGCCCAGAGGAACCGGGCCGAACCGACCGTGTTCGTGAGCCCCTGGGTCCGTGTCGCAAACGACACGCGTGAGACCTTCGTTCGTCCTGGATGCACCAGGAATGTGGGGCTGAACCCGAACCCCGGCAAGGGGGCCCTCGAGAGTTCAGGGGCCTCCAGACAGGGTGACGTACAGGACGGGAACGAGGGCGCCCGCGGTGACGAGGAGCCCGCGGCGCCCGATCACTCGGCTACGACCCGGAAGCATGAAGATCCCCGAGATGGCGAGGAACAGCAGAAAGGCCGCGTACCCATCGGCGACGAACGTCCATGCTTTTTTGCCGCGGTTCAGGTGCAGCCAGTTGGCGGCGCGGAGCAAGAACCGCGGTTTTTGTCCTTCTTCGTGAACGACGCCGGTCTTGGTGTCGACGTGGAGCGTGGCGTCGTCGAGGACGATCTCGAGGAGAGTGTCCGTCGCGCGGTACACGTCACGGGGATCCTCGTCGTGGCCGAGGTGAGCGAGCACTCGCTCTGCGAGCCTTCGATCGACCACTGAGGCTCCCGCGTCGAGGCCGGGCGCGAGGTCGTCGAGGGGCGCGGCGTCGCTTTCGGCGTCGGTGGCTGGCTCAGCTGCGCCGGGCGACGGAAGTGAAGCTGTGTCGGTTCGGAGGAGCTCCGCTGGGAGCGCGTGAGTTCTCTCGTACTGCTGGAAGTTCGGATCCCAATCCTTGATGTGGTTCACCGCTAGGCCACTCAGCGCGTAGACCAAGGTGAGGCCGACGGCGAGATAGCCCGCGTCTCGATGCAGCGAACGGAGGAGCGGGCGGAGGCGGAACTTCTTGCGGGCGCGTCGGGTCAAGTCGACTCTCCGTCGATCAGGTGCTTTTCGCGGGGAAGGGGAGCGCGATCGAGGCGAAACCGTTTCGAGGCGAGACTCAGCGCGCTGGCTCATGAATACCGCTCCTCCCGCCACGGATCCGCGTGGTTGTGGTAGCCACGCGTCTCCCAGTATCCCGGCTCGTCCCCTTCTACGAAGCGAACCCCTGTGAGCCACTTGGCGCTCTTCCAAAAATACAGGTCGGGGACCACAGCGCGAACCGGAGCCCCGTGCGCGCGGGGCAGGGGGCGATCCTCGAGGCGGTGGGCGATGAGGACGTTTGGCGCGAGCGCTTCCCGCACGGGAACGTTGGACGTGTAACCGTGCGCAGCTTCGAAGATCACGTGCCGTGCCGTGGGCTTCAGCTTCGCTCGCTTGGCGAGGTCGCGAAGGCGCACGCCAGTGAACTTCGCCCCGAGCACGCTCCACGCCGTCACGCAGTGTACGTCGACCGACAGCGTCGTCTGGGGCAACTTCAAGAGCTCGGCGAACGTCAGGGAGAAGGGCGCTTCGACTTCCCCATGAATCCGCAGCTTGAAGTTCGAGGGCCGTGGATCACCGACTTCGCCCCCCATGGGCTTGAGGCGCTCGATCACCCGTTGTCCCGGGGGAAGGCGCGGGCGACCGTCCGGGCGCTCTGCGGCCTGCGCTTCCCGCGTGAGGTCATCGGAAATCACGAACAGGGCCCCACCGAAGGCGACGAGGGCCGTGCCGCCCGCCGCGCGCTGGATGAAGCGGCGCCGAGCGAGGAGCCGCTCGAGCTCTGGAGTGGGGTCGGGGCTGGAGTCGTCTGAGTGGGACATGATCTGGCCGAGGTGATTGCGGGCGCCCGGGTTGCGAGTTTTTCGTAGCGCGAAGGCCTTGGCAAACCAGGCTTCGGCGCAATCGACGCTCTCGTCGGCGCTCGCTAGAAGGCTACGCGGCTGTCGCCGAATTGGTTCCAGTTTGGGTCGGAATCCTACGCGAGTGTGCTCGATGACCGCTCCTGTGGCATGATCGCCCGTCGCGGCGACGAAAAAGCCGGATCTCCCCCATGTGCAGACTCTTCGGATTTCGCAGCGTCATTCCCAGTCAGGTGCATCGCTCGCTCCTGGCGGCCGAAAATGCGCTTGGAGTCCAGAGCAATCAGCATCCGGACGGTTGGGGCGTGGCGTTCTACGTCGAGGGCGCTCCACACCTCACGCGCAGCCCCATGACCGCGGTGAGCGACGCCCTCTTTCATCGCGTGAGCGGGGTCGTGGCCTCGGAAACGGTACTAGCGCACGTGCGCAAGGCCACGCAGGGGCAGAATAACGTTCTCAATTGCCATCCGTTCCAGCACGGGCGCTACACTTTCGCGCACAACGGCGACATCCCGAACTTCACCGCCAAGCGCGAGGCGCTGCTCGGCGAAGTGCTTCCACGTCTCCGCCGGTACGTTCTGGGTGACACCGACAGCGAAGTGATCTTCTTCATGTTCCTGTCGGAGCTCTCGAAATATGGCCCGATGTCCCGCGACCACCGGATCGAGGACATCGTCGCGGCGCTGCGCGCGACCGTTACTCGAGTTCGCCAGGTGTGCGATGGCCCAGAGCACCGGGCGCTCCTGACCGTCATGGTCACCGACGGCACGTGCTTCGTGGCGGCCCGCGGTGGCAAAGAACTCTTCCTGTCGACGTACAAGACCCGCTGTGCCGACCGGGACGCGTGCCCGAGCCTGTCGGAAGAATGTGAAGCTCCCTCCAAGTCGGGGTTCGTCAATCACCTGATCGTGTCGAGCGAGCCGCTCCAGGGTGAAAACGTCTGGACCGAGCTCGAGGAAGGCGAAATCGTGGGGTGCGACCACCGCATGCGTCTCATCCGAGGCCGAGTGGACCGCCACGATCTGCCCGTGGTGAGCGCGGTGCGCGCGGCGGGCACCTGACGCGCCCTGCCTGACGCGCCCTGCCTAACGCGCCCTGCCTGACGCGCCCTGCCTGACGCGCCCCCGCCGCGCGCCCCGCGCGCGTTCGAACGAAGTCCGTGCGCCCGAACGAACGCTTCGCCCTCAAAGAATGACGCCGGCAACCGCTGCGGTCATGAACGCCGCCAGCGAGCCAGCGACCATCGCTCGGAGGCCCAGTGCCGCGAGATCGGGCATGCGCTTCGGTGCCATCCCGCCGAGCGCCCCGAGCTGGATGCCCACGCTCGCGAAGTTCGCGAAGCCGCACAGCGCGTAGCTCAGGATGATGGCGCTGCGGTCGCTCAACGGCGGTGTGTCTCGCGCCATCAAATCCCCGAGGTGCGCGTAGGCGAGCAGCTCGGTCAAAACGAGCTTCTCGCCGAGGAGGCGCCCGGCGACAGTCGCCTCACCCCAGGGGATCCCCAAAAGGACGGCGATGGGCGAAAACAGCCAGCCAAGCACGCGGGAGAGGCTCAGGGGCTCGCCCCCCAGAGGGACGAGGCCGAGCAGGAAATCCGCCATTGTCACGAGGCCGACGAAGGCGACCAAGACCGCGGCGACGTCGAAGGCGAGCCGTGCGCCATCCAGAGCGCCAACGGCCGCAGCGTGCACCGAGTTCTGATAGGCGTGCGACGGCGGTGCCGGCGCCCGATCGCTGATCGGTGCCGCGTCGACAGGCCGGGATCCGTCCTCGGGGACCATCACCTTGGAGACGGCGAGGGCCGCCGGCGCGCTCAGAATCGAGGCGGTCACGAGATGGCCCGCGATGTTGGGGACGTCGCGGAGAAAGCTGACGTAGGCCCCCATGATGCCACCGGAGACCGTGGCGAAGCCGCCCGTCATCACCGCGTGGAGCTCCGAGCGAGACATCTTGTCGATGTAGGGGCGCACCGCCAGTGGGGCCTCGCTCTGTCCCACGAACACGTTCGCAGCCGTGCTCAGGGACTCGGGGCCGCTCGTGCCCATGGTGCGCTGCATGAGCCAGGCGACGGCGTGCACGAGGCGCTGCATCACGCCGAAGTGGTAGAGCACCGCCATCAGACTGGAGAAGAAGACGATCGTGGGCAGTACCCAGAACGCGAAGGTCTTCAGCGGCGGCGACACGCGGCCGATCACGTCGACCGTGTCCCCGCTCATGGTGACGATGCGATGGGGTTCGATGGTGCTGAAGACGAACTCCGCTCCTGCGTGTGCAAAGGACAGAAGCTGATTGACGCCTCGATCGACCGTCTCGAAGAAGAAACCCTGAATCGCCGGGTGGAGAACCAGTAGCGCCAGAACGGCCTGAAGGACCACTCCCCACACGACGGGTCGGAAGCGGATGCCTTTTCGGTCGACCGAAAGCAGCCAGGCGATGCCGAGCATGGCAAGGACGCCGAATGCTGAAACCAATCGCTCGGTCACCGGACCTTCCCCCGCATCGCTGGCGCCTGCTGGAGACGTCGGCGCTCGGTGTCTCGCGTGGTCATCGGGCCTGCATCACGAGGCGGTAGTCGTAGCCTGCCTCGATGGCGCGTTCGGCCTCCTCGGTCGCTGCCAGGGCTCGAGCGTCCGGGGTTTCCTCCGGGACGATGGGCTGTCCGGCCCGCGCCGCTGGGGG
>JBNKGC010000043.1:0-37069 GCA_050289625.1 Polyangiaceae bacterium
CCGAAGAAAACCGGGGCCACCTCGAAGAGTGCTTGACCCCCAAACGACCCGACGAACTCGTCGTCAGACGCGGAGGCGCATACGCTCTCACCTGCGAAGTTCGGGGTACACGCCTCGCCGCTCGCGTGAAGAAGGCCCATCCCACCAAAGGGACGCAGGACAAACTTCGGAGTGATGGAGAAGTCGTACCCTGCCTCCGCCATCAGATCCCAGAATGAGACCTCCGACTTGCTGGTGAATCCTGCTATCGTGGCTTCCTCACTCTGGCCAAACCAATAGTCGAAAGCCCCGCCAAAGTAGACGAGTGTAGCCCCCCCGAACTCCGAGGCCGGCATTCAAATCGTTGCCGCCGAAGCGCAGGCCAGCCGAAGCTTGAGGTCGGCCGGCGGTGAACGCAGGGTTGGAGGTGGTGGCGCCTGTGTCTTGCTCGATGGAGGCCTCCTCGGCCTGAGAGCGGCACCTGCAGACGAGTGGCCTCCCTCCGCAATCAACGCAAGTGGCTTGCACGGCCCGCTCGACCGGACCGCGCCTTCGTTTCAGAGTGAATTCAGGGTCCGACGATGGCGAGCCCGCGCCGCGCGACAAATGAGCCAGCTTCTTCCGGGCTAGCCCATTGATGACGACCGCTGACCCGAGATGTGGAGGTCCCATGACTCAGAATCTTTCTCCGTACCCGGTGCTCGACGTTCCGTCCTACGCCGCTCGCGAGGCCGCACTCGAGCGAGCGTCGACGCGCCCCACCCTCTACCGGCGCCGCTCTCACGTCAGTGCGGGAGCGGTCGTCAGGTTGGGGATTGGCCTGCTGATGACCTTGGCCTTCGTCGTGCTGCAAGCAGTCGTCCCGATCTTCTCGATCGCGCTGCTACCCGTCTTCTTCGGGTGTGTGAGTTTCATGAGCGGGGCACTGCAGGACATGGGCCACAAAGTTTGAGAAGCCCAATCAGCGCCAACGCAAGCACAACGATTCGCTCCCTCCCCCCCGGGAGCCCCTCGGCTGATCGCGCCGCGGACGAAGTCCTCTCCTCCGCGAACGCCTAGCTTCCCTGCGATCGAACAATTCCCTGGCGAACGCGTCTCGAAGACGCGGCGACGGCGAAAGAATGGCCCGAGTCCAGCGTAAGGGCCGGTGGTCCCATGAACGCCAGTGTGCGTCAGAGGACCCGCAAGTGCTCGCTCATGCAGTATGTCGAGGGAAGATTTTGCTGCCTGCCGTGCGGTTTCCCCACCAGAAAACACGAAAGCTGCTGGACCATGCAAGGCGACGGGCGCGACGATACGCGTCTCACCACCCACGAGGAGGAATGCGATGAAGCTTGTGCTGATCTCGCTCTGCATGTTGTCCAGCGGCGCTCTCAGGGTCTGTAACGATGAGAAGGACGGTGGCGCATCAGTCGCCGCCTCCGCGGAGGCATCCGCTTCGGTATCAGGCGCGACAGCGGTGAATGCGTCCGTCACCCCTCGCATCGGTGGCCAGATCACGGCCATCGGCGACTTTCTCGTCGAGGTCGCGGTGCGGCGCGCCGGCAGTGTTCAGGCGTTGGTTTACACCCAGGCCGGGGCCCTGGTCAGTGAGGGCGTGAAGCTTTCGGTGACCGCGCGCGCCAAGGGAGGAGAGAAAACCAAGTTCGCGCTCGCCTTCGCTCCACCGCATATGTGCTTCGAGGGACGCGCCCAGGCGGGCGTCGAACTCGAAACCGGGCCGCTCGCGCTCTCGCTGGAAGTCGGGGGCAAAGCCTTGAGCGGCAACGTCGCGTTGGCCATGGCGCTGCCGGAGCCCCGTTTCGGGGGCTCAGTGGTGGCGGCCGGCGATCTGGCCGTGGAGCTCGTGGCCAAGGGCCCCGAGATCAAGGCCTTCGTGATTGACGCGAACGGCAAAGCGCACGCCGGCGGCGATCTCGACCTGCGGTTGGCGCTCGACGCCGCTCCCAAGGCCTCGCTCAAGCTCGCCTGGGACGGCGGCTGCCTGTGCTACAAAGGGCTCGCTGCGGGCAAGGTCGACCTGGCCCTCAAGCCCATCCGGCTCGAGCTTCGCACTGCCGGCAAGGTCATGACCTCCGCGGTCGCTTCGATCAAGGCCGCTTCCGCGCTCGACGTCAGCGCTGACGCCATGGCCCGGCTCGACGCCGACGCGCGCGCCAACGCATTGGCGAGACTCGACGCGAACGCGAAGGCGAACGCCAAGGCCAAGCTGCAAGCCCCCGACCTCAAGGCCAAGGCCGGTGCGGTCGTGAAGGTCGAACCGCCCAAGCTCGACCTCAAGGTCAAGAAAAGCGCCAGCGCCAGCGCCGGAACCAAGGAGAGCGGCGGCGCGAAGGCCAAGGCCGGCGCAAGCTTCAGCTTCGGAACGAAGTGAGACGCGACCCCGTCCTCAGCAAGTCCTCACGACGGGGGGGCCACCGGAGAGCCGCGCCTGCCTCGGAAAGCTTGTCGAACGAGTTCGGCAAGGCCTTGATCTTCGTCAGGCTCATGTCTGGGAGCGGTCATTTTTCTGTCTGGGCGCAGTCATTGCGCGTTTCAGAGGCCCCCAAGTCAGGCAAACTTCGGCATGGTTGGCGCGGGTATGTCGCTCTTCGAATTCACAGACGAGTTCCACCGCACAATCGATCGGTGGGATGGAACGATCGGGGCACCCAGTGCCGAAAACCGAAAAATCAACCGAATACGCGTCTACAAGAACGGCTTCGTGGAGCACGTTCTTGCCAGTTCGCATCCGATCATGCCCGGCGTCTGGTTCGGATGGGCCGTCGTATATGGAATCTATCTGGTGGCTCGTTCCGGGCGGCCAATCCAATACGGACTCATCTTTTGTTCGGGCGTCCTCTCCTTCACTTTGATCGAATACCTGCTCCACCGCTTTGCGTTTCACTGGGACCCGGGAGAGGACCGACGGGCGCGCATCCGCCTCTTTCTGATGCATGGCCTACACCACCAGTTTCCCAACGATCGTCGGCGCTTGGTCGCTCCTCCGCTGATGAGCTGGCCCATCGGCATCGCATTGTTCCTCCTCTATTGGACCTCGCTTCCGCGAGAATTGGCATTCGTGCTCTTCGGGGGGACGTGCATGGGGTACCTTTTCTACGACTGGACCCACTACGCAACGCATCACTTTCGGCACCCCAAGACGAAGCTCGGCAAGCTTGTGCGCCGCGCTCACGCCGTACATCACTTCAAGCTCTTTCACTTGAACATGGGCATCAGCTCGCCCCTCTGGGATCTCGTGTTCGGAACCTTCGCCTGGTCCGAAGAGACGATGCGAGCTGCGCTCAAAGAGACCAAAGAGCTCGAACGATTGAGTGGCGACGAATGATGAATCCCACACAGCGTGCTCTGATCGTCTCCGCGGCACGTTGCCCCATGCGGATCAGGCGCTCGACTCTCCGCAGATCCCCCAATTCCACGTCCCCAAAAGTCTGGCGTACCCAATCGGAAGCTTTGCCTTGCATCTACCTGCTAGGAACAAGGTGAGCGCGCCAAAAATTCCCCCGGCCAGCTCCAAGCGGTCGCCGATGGTCCCGCCGGGCGGGAAATCGAGTACCATCGACGTGTGCGTACGCGCTCGGTGCTCGTGCTTTCGGGGGTGGCTGCGGTTCTCTGCGGTGCGGCGGCGCCACTGCGAGCGGCCGGACCGAATGATGAGCGGCAGGCGAGATCCCTAGCTGCGGTGGCAGAGTCCAGTGCTCGGCCGGCGATTTGCCGTGACGCGACCGAGGTCTGGCAGCGAGCTCGCGTGCCGGGGCGGAGCCGACTCTGTGGGTTGCTCACGGTCGCTTCTGCCCGCCTCCGCCACGACCCCGCGAGCGCACTCACGGCGGCGACGGAAGCCCAGCGGGCCGCGCCCATCGCGACGGAGCCACTCGTCATGCAAGCGCGTGCCTTGCTCGCCTTGGGTAAGCCCAAAGCCGCACGCGAGAAGTTCGAGGCAGCACTGTCTCGAGCCGCTGCCGCTCTCCAGAGTCCCGCGTCGCTGCACGCCCTGGCTCGGGCCCGCGTGCTGACGAACGAGGTCGGCGGCGCGCTTTCGACCTACCGCAAGCTTGTGCCCCGCGCGCACTTGATCAGCAGCACGCGCGAGCGGGAGAAGCTGCTCATCGAGGCGGCCCTCGTGGCCCAGGTGGCTTCCCCGACAGGGGCTGCCGAAGCCCGGGCCTATGCGACGGAGGCGCGACGGGGGGGGCCTGTGCTCCTCGCCGATTTCGCCCGGGGTGCTCTCGCCCTCGCGCTCGATCGATCGGGGCACTTGGCGGAGGCTCGAGCCGTTGCTCGTGAGGCCGAGGGACCCTGGGCATTGATCTGGCTGCTCGAGCGCGTTCCGAAGCCGCGGGGACGCGTCGACGAGCTGAGGCCCGTACTTCCCGCGGGGGAGGAGTTCGCCCTGGTGGCGACACTCGCGGAACCCTTCGATCGAGAAATCGCTCGCGACGCTTGGGAAGAGTACATCGAAGCGCTGGGGGAGGAGGGGCCTCGGCACCTGCTCGAGCATGCCCGGGGAAAGCTCAGCATGCTCGGGGGAAATTGAGTGTCCCTCCGGGCCGCGTGGCCGTCTCGCGCTGCTGCACTCGCGGCCGCTCTGTGCACCCTCGGTCCGGCGCGCACCGTTTTCGCCGAGCACGATTCGGGGAGACTGCCCGCCCGCCGGGAGGCGAAATTGTCCGCCCGTGCATCGGCCCCCTGGGCCAAGGCCCGGGCGCGGGTAGGGCGGCCACCGAACGCCGACGACTTCTGGGATCGCGCCCGATACCCCGAGCTCGTCGCCGAGCGGAGGACGCTCCGCGCCATCGAACGCGTGCTGCTCGGGCGCGGTGACGACTACGACACCCTGACCGCCCGCGTGGCGCTCCTCGATTTCATTCGCGGTGAGCAATTCACCGACGTCCGGGTCGAGTACGTCCTCACGCGCCTGAAATTGGAGTCCACCTTCTCCTACGGTAGTCGGCTCGAGGCACGTTTCGCGAAAACCCTCGAGCGACCTGCCCCTGCGCCGCTGCGCGCGATGGGCTATCAGGACTACGGAGCGCTTGCCGCGCTTCGCAACGACGCCGCCTCGGCGTTCCGGCGTTTCGACGTCGCCGTGTCGCTCACCTGGGAGCCCGACGGTCGCGATCGCGCGCTGCTCGGTCGCGGATTTGCCGCGATGGCGCTCGGAAGGGCCCGCGACGCCGTAGTCGACTTCACCGAGGCCGCCCAAACGACGCCGTCGCGGCGTTTGGCCGTCGCGGCCCACTGGGCGCTTTCTGCCGCCTACGACCGCATCGGGGAACAACGCCTTTCCGTTCGCAGCGCAGAGCGCGCCCAAGCGATTGGAAGAGCGCGTGCTGCGGCCTCACGGCGACCCATCTTCGACGGCGTCGCCGTGGTCCCGGCGTACGAGGAGGCGTACCTCCGGGGGCTTCGTTTCGAGGCCGAGGCGGACGAAGCCGAGGATGCCGAAGCCGAGGAGCTTGCTCAAAAGCGCACATGCGAAGCGTTTCGCAGATATCTCGTGCACGCCGAGCCGGACGGATCGCCCTGGGTCGCAGTCGCTCGGCAACACCTGGCAGGGTGCTGAATGAGCTGTTCCGCGGTGTCGTCAGGCGACCGCGTGGCTCGCGCTCGGATCCCTGAGGGCGCGAACCAGTCCCTCGGCGTCGTCGACGGCACGGAGCACTGGGCGTAGGTTCGGGCCCCGATCCAACTCGCCAAACGCCCCACTCGCGGCCACGGCACGCGCTCGAGGTCCGTCGAGGACCAGAAAGACGTCGCGCATTCCGTCGGGGGCGGGGGTGTCGATGACGTCCACGATGCGTGAGCGATCGAGGTGCAATTCCTCGCGATCTCGTTGGATCAAGACGCGCCGGTCGGTGATGAGATACCGCGTGTGCCGCACCAGGTAGCCCGGTCGCAAGCACGCGGCGTAGACGATGAACGCCGCGATGGCGAGCACCAGGGCGATGCTCGACCCGATCGCGAAGACCAAGGCCGCGAACGGAACCGACGCCAGCTCGAGTCCGCTGCTCTTGACCTTCACGAGCGCGGGGACGCCGCTCCAGATCATCCGCACGGCACCCGCCAGGAGGATGACTCCGAGCACAACCAAACTCCATTCGCGGTGGCCGCGCGGCAGGTAGGCGCGATAGCTGGGACGCGGCCGCGCTGACCAGAGCACGGTTTCCCCCGCGTCGAGTCGCTGCGCGAGAGGTCGCTCGGCTTCTCCGACCGGGGCGACGGCTTCGGCTCCGCGCACGATGGCCCACACGCGATCGGGGGCTGCGAGTCCGTCGAGGCGAAGCATCAGCCGACGCCGCAAGGCTCCCGTCGGGACGGCCCGAATCAACTCGAGATCTCCGTACCCGGGGCGGTCGGCGTACCAGTAGATGCGGGCAAAGCTGATCGCGCCGCGCTCGATGGTCCGGCGGAACGGTCCGCGACGATAGACCACGTGGTTGGTCGTGATTTGGTAGCGAACCTTGCTGAGCCAAACGACGGGCAGGTGGTGCACCGCGAAACCGAGGGTCACGCACCAAACGGCGAAAACCAGCGATTCCATCGGCCACTGACCGAGGGCCAGTCCAATCACCAGGGCGTAGGCCAGGGAGATCAGCGAAAACGCGAACAGGAGCGCGGCACTGGCCCGAAACATCGCGGGCGTTCGCAGATGGCGGGGTCCGGACTCCCAGACGATGTGTTCACCGAGGAATGAGTCGCGCTGCACGAATCCTTCGAGCGACATGGTCCCTGAACTGCATGACGACTGCCGCATCCTCTAGATTGCGCCTCGGACCGGTTAGCGCAAGAGGCGAAGGTACCGTGCCACGCGAATTCACTCGCCTAAGCGCTCGAAAGCCTTCCGTCCGTCGGATGGAAATCAGTGGGAAGGGGCGACGAAAATAATCTCGAGGCGCTCATTTCGAGCGGCGGCGCCAGGCACGTGTCGGTCGACGACGGGCTGGTCGCTTCCAGCCACAGCGGTTCGCACCTCGGGCGCACCTGCCGAGCGCAGCGCGTCGGCAGCACTCTTCGCGACTGCCTCGGCTTGCGAGCGGCTGCCCTCCCGCGCGGTGTGCGCCACCACGAGCACCGGAAAGTCCTTCCGGGACTTTGCGGCTCGCCCGAGGAGTTCGAGCTGCTTGCCTCCTTCGGCAGTGGGCTTTCCGCCTTCGATGGCGCCGCGCAGGTTCACCACGACACCGCGATCGTCGACGAACGCGAAAAGCTTCTGGGTTTCCGTCAGCTCCGTCAACAGCTCGTCCGTCGCGCTTGCTTCCGGTGCTGCCTTGGTCTTCGGTCGTCGCACCTCGGTCAGTTGCGCAAGGCACGACGAGCGGACCAGCGTGGCCCGAGGGAACAGATTCTCTTTGGTGGAGCCCGCCTCGAGCTCCTTTCGGAGCTGGGCCAGATCCTCGTCCGCCTTCGCCAAGCCCGGGTGCTTCGGATCGAGCATTTCCGTGGCCAGACAAAGCAGCTGAGCCTGCGAGGTGAGGGCGCGTGCGGCGTCTCGCCGTGCCTGAAGGCGCTCGGCGGAGGTCTCCGCCATCTCACCGAGAGGCTCTTTGTCGAGCGTCACTTTGATGCGCATCTCCAGATCGTCGGCTTCGGCACTGAGTCGCGCTTGCTGCTCGTCGAGCTGGGCCATGGCGGATTGCGCCTTGTCGAGCGCTGCCTTGGCGCGCGACAAGCGGTCTTCCGCCTTGACGTAGCGGGCAAGCACGAAGGCATGCTCGTAGGCGGCGATGCTGTGCTCGGCGAGGACGCCCGCAGCGGCCAAGTCGTCCTGCGAGTACGCCTGGTCCGCCTGAGTCCTGAGCTTCTCGGCGTGGGCGAACGCCTGGGGCGCGAGCTCTTTGGCCTCCTGGGCCGCCGGAGTGTTCGAGACGGCATCTGCCTGGCCGAGCACGCGGGGGCGAGCGGCGCTCGCGCAGGCAACCGCCCCGAGGGTGAGCAAGAGGGCGATTCGGGTGTCGAAGCGGTTCACTGGGCGCCCTCCGGTGCGGGCACCTTCTCACCCGTGGCGGGCGCGGGGGCCGTGGCGGCGGGTTTCTCCTCCGGAACCTCGACGCCGAGCTCCTGCAGTCGCTGGCGGGCGCGTCCGCGCCGAGCGACCGTCTGCTCGATCAGCGCGAGTGCTCGCTTGGCGCGCCCTTCGATCTCCGCTGTTTCTTCTTCCAAGGCAGCGGCCTGCTTCTCGAGTTCGGCCGTGCGTGCCAGGTCGACCGCTGTTTCGGCCCATTCCAGGGCGAGGGAGTCGAGGAGCTGGGCATGTGGCGCGTCGTTCGCTTGTCGTGCTCCCTTGGCACGGTCGAGTGCGTCGCGAGCCTCGTCGAGCTGCTGCTTCGCGATCTGGGCGGCTTCCGGTTTGGCTTCGACCGACCCGATGGCGGTCTGGGCCTTTTCTCCGCTCGAAGTGCTTGCCGCGAGGGCCGAGCCCCCTCCTGCCAATGCGAACAATGACGCCACGAGCCAGGTCTTGGGCCGCCCACTGAATCGAGTGGGCTTGCGTGCAGGAGAAGGGGCTTTCCGGCATACGGCCGGATCTCGGGGGTGATCCACGCGGCGAACAAGCCACGACCCTCGGTTTCGGTCAACCCCGGAGCTGCTGGATCTGTGGTGGCCCTGCGCGACTCGGTGCGAGACCTGCGTTTCCGGCGAGAAACTCGCCCTCGCGCAGCGGTTTGGGGGTGGGGCCCACGACAACGTCCGGAGCCCACATCGCACCGGGATCTGGCCTCGTCCCGAATCGAAGTCCGCGGTATACGGCCCCTCATGCCCGAGCTTCCGACATCGCCCAACGGGTCTTCCGAAGCCTCCAGCGCTTCGGCCGGTCACGACGCGACCGCCCCGTCTCGAGTGCAGGGGCGAAAGCGTGCGACCTGGGACGAGTACTTCATGTCCATCGCCCGGGAAGTGGCTACGCGCTCGACCTGCGATCGCAAGCACGTCGGTGCCGTCATCGTACGCGACCGCATGATCGTCGCAACCGGATACAATGGGTCAATCCGCGGGATCGGGCACTGCGATGACGAGGGACACCTGATGGAGGATGGCCACTGCGTGCGCACCGTCCATGCCGAAGCGAACGCCATCGTGCAGGCGGCTCGCAACGGGATGCGCGTCGAGGGCGCCGACATCTACGTGACGGCGTCGCCTTGTTTCGGCTGCTTCAAATTGATCGCGAACGCGGGCATCAAGCGCATCGCTTTCCTCGAATTCTACCGGGACGAGCGCATCTTCCGCCTCTGCGAACAGCTGGGCATCGTGCTCGAGCACGTGGTGGTGGACGAGGCCGCGAAATGACAGATCGAGGATCTGAGCCTCGCGTCGTTCGAGCCTGGTGCGAAATGGGCGCGTGCGACAGGGCGAACGAGGCCTCGCGGGAGGAACGCTGATGCGTGTAGTCGTCGTCGCGGGTGGCCCTTCGAGCGAAGCCGAGGTGAGTCGGGCCTCGGCGCGCGGGGTGCTCGGCGCACTCAGCGAGTCGGGCCACGAAGCGTGCATCGAAGAGCTGGATGCGGATCTTCCCGCGGCGATTGCTCGGGTCAGGCCTGAGGTCGTTTTTCCGGTGACCCATGGCACCCTCGGGGAAGACGGCTGTCTTCAAGGCCTCCTCGAAGTGCTCGGACTGCCGTACGTGGGCAGCGGAGTGCTCGCCAGCGCGCTTTCGACCGACAAGGTGGTGGCCAAGGACGTGCTCAGGGTAAACGGCGTCCCCGTTGCCCGCGGAACCCACGTTTCGCGAACGAACGCACCGGAGGGCAAAGGCGATCTTTCCCGTCGCCTCGAGCGGCTCCGTGAGGAGCTCGGCGCCTTCGTGATCAAACCCGCCTCGGGTGGTTCGGCCATCGGGGTGACGCGCGTGCAGCTTGCCGACCCCGTGGACGTGTTCCGTCGGGGACTCGAACGCAGTTTCGAGTTCGACACCGTTGCCGTGTGCGAGGCCCTGTGGTCCGGAGTGGAAATCACCTGCGGGGTGCTCGAAAGCGACGCAGGTGAGCCGGAGGCGCTCCCTCCCACGCTGATCGAAGCCCAAAAGGCCGACTTTTACGACTTCCAGTCGAAGTACGCGATCGGGGGCAGCGTGCATCACTGCCCAGCGCCTTTGGCAAGAGAGCTGACCGAGGCGATCCAGAGCACCGCAGTTCGAGCGCATCGCGCCCTCGGCGCGCGCGATCTGTCTCGCGTCGACTTCATCGTCGCCGATTCGGGTGATTTCGTCGTACTCGAGCTGAACACTCTGCCCGGCATGACGAAGACGAGCCTGTTCCCCGAAGCCGCGGCTGCGGCAGGCATCGCGTTTCCCGAGCTTTGCGACCGCCTGGTGCGCCGTGCCGCCGCCCGGCCGTCCCGACTCGTGCCGTTCAGCATGCCCATGCCCGTCTGAGAGGGCGTACCCGGGACACCGATGCCCAAGAAACTTTCCACCCATCCCGTACACTTGGGTCTCGGCTCCGCCCGTCGGAGCGCCGTTGCTCGGCGAGGGACAGGCGGTTAGTAAGGACGCCCCATGGCACGCAAGGTGATGATCGTCGGTTCCGGAGGGCGTGAGCACGCCCTGGCCCTCGGGCTCCTCGCTTCGGAGTCGGTTTCCGAAGTGGTGGGCTGTCCCGGCAACGCCGGGATGCGGCACGCGCCAGCCAGCCTCGCCGATAAGACGCTGCGAACGGCTTCTGGTGATCCCCTCGAGGTCGCCCGTGAGGAACAGCCCGATCTGGTCGTCGTCGGTCCCGAGGCGCCGCTCTGTGCCGGCCTGGCGGACGACCTCCGGACCGCGGGCTTCACCGTGTTCGGACCTTCCAAGGCGGCTGCCCAACTCGAAGGCTCGAAGGCCTTCATGAAGGAGTTTTGCAAGCGCCACGGCATTCGTGCGGCCCGTGACGTCATCGTCGGTTGCCCCGAGGACCTCGAGGCCGCGCTGGCCCAGTTCGACGAGCCCCCTGTCGTCAAGGCCGATGGTCTCTGCGCGGGCAAGGGAGTGGTCGTTGCGGAGTCCATGGACGAGGCGCGGGACGCTGCCACGCGAATGCTGACGGGAGAGAGCTTCGGGGAAGCCGGGACGACCGTCGTCCTCGAGGAACGCCTTCTCGGCTCCGAAGCCAGCATTCACGCCATTTGCGATGGGAAGCGCGCGGTCGTTCTCGCACCAGCCCAAGACCACAAGCGCATCGGGGAGGGGGACACGGGCCCCAATACGGGGGGCATGGGGACCTACGCCCCGGCGCCTCTCGTTGACACGGCCCTCCAGGAGCGGGTCCGCCGCGAGGTGGTCGACCGCGTCGTCGAAGGCATGGCTCGCGACGGCGTGCCGTTCATTGGCACCCTTTTCGCCGGGCTCATGATTTCGCCAGAAGGCGAGCCCGTGGTGCTGGAATTCAACGTGCGCTTCGGCGATCCCGAGACGCAGGTGCTCACCATGGTGACGAGCGGGGATCTCGGCGAGGCACTGCATGCCGCTGCTCGAGGTGAGCTTTCCGAGGGTGTCCTCACCCAATCGGGTCAGCACGCCGTGTGCGTGGTTCTGGCCGCCGCGGGCTATCCGGGAACGCCGCGCAAAGGTGATGTCATCACGGGAGTCGAGGACGCGGAGGCCCTCGACGGAGTGCGCGTCTTCCACGCGGGCACGAAGGTCGTGGACGGCAAACTGCTCACTCAGGGTGGTCGTGTGCTCGGGGTGACCGCACGCGCCGACTCCCTGCAGGCGGCCCGAGACTTGGCCTACGCGGCCTGCGATCGAATCCACTTCGAGGGGAAGCAGCTCCGGCGGGACATCGGGTACCGGGCGCTCGGCGGGTCGATTTGAGGCGGTCCGTCTTTTCGACCAAGACTACGAGGGCGACAAGCGGTTGCCCGTTCGCCGCGACCACGAGCAATCAGCGAGGCGATTCGATGATCGACGAAGCCGTGCGCGTTCTTCGGCAGGGAGGCGTCGTGGCAGCTGCCACGGAGTCCTTCTTCGGTCTGCTCGCTGACGCGCAGAACCCGCGCGCCATCGATGCGCTCCTTTCACTCAAACCACGCGGTGCGGACAAGGGGCAGCCGTTGATGGTGCCGGATACGGCATCCTGGCGGGCTACCGTCGGTGAAGTTCCGCCGCTCGCCGCACGGTTTGCAGACGCCTTCTGGCCCGGGCGCATGACGGTCGTGCTCCCAGCGCTTCCAGGGGCGGTCGACGTCCGCGTTACTCTCGATGGCACCGTCGGGGTCCGGATGCCGGGAGCGTCACCCGCCGCGCGCATCGTCGCGGCGTTCGGGGGACCGCTGACGGCGACCAGCGCGAACCCGCCCGGCGAGCCCCCTGCCGTAACCGACGACGACATCAGTCGCGCGTTTCCCGACGCAGTGGTGGACGGTCGGCTCAAGGTCGTGAAAGGGGTCGCGCCTGGTGGCGCCGTGTCCAGCATAGTGGTCGTGCGAGGCGAGCACTTCCACGTCGTGCGTGCCGGCGCCGTGACGCTCGAAGATCTCCGGCACGTGGCCGCCGCGGGCCTGTGAGGCGCCAGCGTTTTCTTGGGTTCGACGGGGCCAGCCAGCGAGCCGCTCGCCCCGTTCGACGCCGCTGCCCTTGCCTTGACTCGTTCGGGGCCTAGAGCTAGCTGCGGGTGCAAAGAGAGGCTGCCAACACAGTGGCGGTCGCAC
This sequence comes from Polyangiaceae bacterium, assembly GCA_050289625.1. Taxonomy (GTDB): domain Bacteria; phylum Myxococcota_A; class Polyangia; order Polyangiales; family Polyangiaceae; genus NIC37A-2. Next base: position 12,604 of record JBNKGC010000043.1, read on the forward strand.
GGAGGAGCATGGCCCGAGTACACAACTTCAACCCTGGACCCGCGGCCCTGCCGCTCGAGGTCCTCGAGCGCGCCCAGAAAGAACTGATCGAGTACGGCGACACGGGCATGAGCATCATGGAGCACAGCCATCGTGGGCCGGCGTACGAGGCCGTCCACGATGAAGCACTCTCCCTCGTCCGCGAGCTCCTCGGCGTTCCGGAAAACTACGACGTCCTCTTCCTCCAGGGCGGCGCTTCGCAGCAGTTCGCCACCATTCCGATGAACCTGCGGAAGCCCGGTCAAAGCGCGGACTACGTGGTGACGGGTACCTGGGGGCAGAAGGCTCTCAAGGAGGCGCAGCTCACCGGCAAGGCGCGCGTGGCGGCGAGCACCGAGGTCGACGGGAAGTTCCCGAGGGTTCCGAAGCCGAGCGAAATTTCGCTCGATCCCGAAGCCGCCTACGTACACATCACGAGCAACAACACCATCGCCGAGACGCAGTTTTCCGAGTACCCCGACACGGGCGACGTGCCCCTCGTGGTGGACATGTCGAGCGACATCATGGCTGGGCCCATCGAGGTGTCTCGCTTCGGGCTCATCTACGCGGGGGCTCAAAAGAACCTGGGGCCGAGCGGCGTCACCCTCGTCATCGTCCGCAAGGATCTGGTCGAGAGCGGGAACGAAGACATTCCGTTCATCTTCCAGTACCGAACGCAGGCGCGTGCAAACTCCATGAGCAACACGCCTCCGACCTTCGCCATCTACATGTTGCGCAACGTGCTTTCCTGGCTCCGCGATCAGGGCGGACTGGGAGCCATGCAGAAGCGGAACCAGGAGAAGGCCGCGGCGCTCTACGGCGCGCTCGAAGCGCGGTCCGATGTGTTCAAGCTGCCGGTCGACGCGGACAGCCGCTCGATCATGAACGTGATCTGGAATCTGGAGTCACCCGAGCTCGAGGCAACATGCGTGCGCGCTGCCGAGAAGGCGGGGCTCGTCGGTCTCAAAGGGCATCGCTCGGTCGGTGGTTTGCGGGCGTCCATCTACAACGCCGTGTCCCTCGAATCGGTCGGCGTTCTCTGCGATTTTCTTCGGAATTACGGCACGTGATCCAGCTGCCGTCGGGCGGTTCGTCCGGCGGCGTTTCCCAGGAACTCGATGGAGCCGAACGTCCAACTCGGGCCTGGCGCCGATACGGACCCCGTCGCTCGGGAGATCCGTCGGCGCGTGGTGGCGAACCTGGAGCGCGGAAGGTGCCGCCGCGCGTTCGCACGGATGTGGGGGACTGTGGTCGTCGCGACGGCACGCTCAGGTGCCCTGTCCGAAGACGGCCTTCCGGGTGAGCCCGAGACGACCATCACGCTTCGCTTCGATTGGGGGCGCCTAATGATCCACGAGGGCCGCGTGGGACGTCCGGACGTCACTCTGTGGGGAACGGCGGACGACATCTTCGCACTCGGTGAGTTGGGGGGGGACGTCCGCCGCAAGTTGGGTGCGGTAGGGATGAGTGACACACTGGCTCCGATGTGGGCTCTATTCGCGTTGCGCCGCCGACCCGGGCTGAAGATCTACGGTCTTCGTCTCCATGCGCGCCTGGTTTGGCGTCTCGCGCGATTGCTTGATTCGCGCACCTGAGGATTTCAGCTCGTCGGTAACTCATCTGCATGCTGGGCGGAGGCCCAAAGGAATGGGAAACGGTAGCCACCCGGCCTGGTCTCTTTTGACGCCAGCGGAGGCGTCGGCTAAGTTGATCCGTACCCCTCATCGCTTACGCGAGCACATTCGCGAGGTTCCATTGGCTCGCTATCGCCTCCGATTCCTGCTCCAAGAGATCGACCTGCCTCAGGGCGCGACGTTGATCGGGCGCAGTGTCGCCTGTCACGTCACGATCGAAGATCCGTTGGTCTCCCGGACCCACGCCCGGATCTTCATTGATGGGGAGCGAGCGACCGTGGAGGACTTGGGTTCGCGAAACGGGCTGCTCGTTGGTGGTCAACCGGTTCAGGGCGTCGCCGAGCTCAACGACGGAGCGCGCATTCGCATCGGCACGCAAGAGTTGGTGCTCGCTCGCGTGGCCGACGACGGACTGCTCCGCAAGCGCTCACGGATCACGGGGTTCATGACTCACTGTTCCAAGTGCGGCTTTCCGTACCCTGGCGAACTCGACTCGTGCCCCAACTGTGGCTCGGTCGAGCGAAGCGACGAAGACACGCTGAGCGGAACCTCGAAGGAGGCGTGGTCCTTCGACCTGTTGGTGGAGACGGTGAACCGGGCCCGCGCTTTGGGGCGATGGCAGGACGTGGAGCGGGTTCTGCAGCGCGCACGGGGTATGATCGAGCAAATCGTGGCCAGCACCGAACCGGTGGATCGGGACAAGCTCGACGAGCTTGCCTCGGCCGCGGTGGCACTCTCCGTGACGAAAGGTCAGGCGGAATGGGGTCGATGGGTGCTCACGATCTACGCTTGTCTCGGACTCGTTCCGCCACGCACGATCGGGCAGAGCCTCAGTAGCCTCCCCCCGGCGGAGCGAAGCACCCTCGCTCCGGCCGCCGGTCGTGTGGTGCAGGGGATGCGCTCGGCCGCGACCGAGGAGGACGGAGAGGCGCTAGCGACGCTGCGCCTCTTGGCGTCGAACGGGGGCGGGAGTTGAGCGCGTTCGCCCTTCGCTACGGAAAACGGGATTACCCCCTCGACAAGGGGAAGTTCGTCATCGGAAGGGCCGAAACCTCCGACCTTTGCCTGGACGACCCTCTGGCTTCCCGGAGCCACGCGGCTCTCGCGATCTCCGGCGATTCGGTCGTGATCGAAGATCTGGGCAGCCGCAATGGCGTGCGCGTGAACGGAGAGAAGCTGACGGAACCACGGACCGTGGCCCACGGCGATCGGATTCGGGTGGGCTCCCAGGAGATGACCCTGGTTCGACGCGGCACTTCGCACGTTCAGACCCTCGTCCGCCATCCTGCCACCCAGCGCCAGCAAGCCTTTGGGGTGCTCGGTGGACTCGCCGACAAAGCCATTGCCATGGGGCACGGCGACGAGGCCGAACGCATCCTGTCACGGCAGCTCGAGGAGCTCGTCGAGCTCGCGGGCCATGACCCACTGGACGAAGACACCTTTGGGAAGGCGGCCAGCTACGGCATGAAGTTGGCGCTCTTGACGGAGCGCGGCCGCTGGCTGGACTACGTGTTTCGCCTCCATGCAGCCGAGCAGCGGGTGATGACCGCTGACATGGTCGACCAGGCGTACTCACTCGCCAGCAAGGCCAGGGGGGCAAGCCCACCCCTGCTGCGGGCCTACCTCGAGGTGCTCAAAGATCCCGCCGTAATGAAGGGTCCGCGAGAGCGCTTCTTGGCTGGCCGAATCGAGGGCTTGGCCAAGCTGCTTCGTTAAGTTCGCTGCAGAGATTCTCGACCGGAGTCGGAGCGCTCGGTATCCTGCGGATGACGTGGTTGCACTCTGGCGTTTCTGGCTCGAACATCACGGGCGGCAGTTCGAGCTGACGCTCGGTGAGACGCTGCTGGGCCGTGGAGAAATGTGCCAAGTCGTCGTGGATGATGGCCTTGTTTCTCGCCGTCACGCGCTAATTGTGTGCAGCGAGGACGAAGCCCGGATCGAAGATGCTGGCAGCAGCAATGGAGTTTTCGTGAACGGCGAGAAGGAGACCTCCCGAGTGCTGCACGACGGTGACATCGTGCGCTTGGGGCAGCAGGACATCACGTTTCGCGCCGTCGAGCTGAGGACCTCGCCAGCGGCTCGAGCGGTGGCAGAAACTCTGCATGGTGTCGACGCGGCTTCCGCGAGGGGCAACCCCTTCGAGGTGCTCGGCAAGTTGGTCGACAAGATGCTTGTGATGGGGCGGGGTGAGGAGGCGGAGCGCATGCTCGAAACGGTCCTCAAAAAGCAGCTCGTCGTGGCGCGCGCTGCGGAGGCCCCCGACGCGGTCACGGAGCAGGCGGTCGACTACGCTTCGAGGTTGGCGGATGCGACCGGTAAAGCCGAATGGGTCGACTACGCTTTCGAGATGTACAGCGAACTCGGTGCGCCATTGCCCGCCGACGTGATCGAACGCCTCTACACCACTCTTCGCCGGGTCAAAGGGGTGAGCCTTTCGGGATACCGCGACTACGTCGAGGTGCTGAACGGCGCCGGGGGGCGATTCGGACCGCGTGAGCGATTCTTGGTGCAACGCATCACCAACCTCGAGCGCCTCGTCGTCTGACGGAGCCGCCTGGGTCCTCCCGTTCGCGAGAGTGTCCGCGTCGGTCGCGACGGCGTGCTTTTCGAGCCTCGCGGCGGGAGAGCTCACTTCTTCATTCGCGCCTGCGCGGCCAACGACAGGGCGGCCGCTTCGGCAACGGCCGCGCGCAGCTCCGGGTCGTCAATCTGTTCGAGGCGAGCCCGGAGTTCGGGGGGCAGGGTTCCAGGACGTTCGCTGACTCCGGTCGAGGTTCGCCGCTTCTCTGGTTCTGCGAACGGGGCAACGCGCACGCGTAGGTCATCGACATCGTGTCCTGCGCTCTGCAGGCGAGCGACGATGTCTGCCTTGAGCAGGCTCAGCTCGTTGCACCAGGCCGATGACGCGGCGAACACCGTCAAGCTTCGCCCGTTCAGGCGTCCCACTCGGGTGCGGCCCGCAATCTTCGGGCCGACGAGGCCTCGCCATTCGTCGGGACTGAGGGCCGAGCCGGCCCGACCGGCTGCCGATTTTTGCGTGTCGGCGAGAACCTGAGCCAGGGGCGCCGGCGCACCGCCGCGCGTTTTCGGACGATCGGGCGCCCAGGAGCTCAGTCGTGCTGACGTCCGTCGGTCTCGGGGCATGCGCCATTTTCGGTCACGGGCGCCTCCTTGCCAAGGCCGTCCCACGACTGTCGCGAAGCGTGGCGAACTTGCTCGATGATCTCGAGAAGCTCCCCTGGGTCCGCCGGCTTGGGGAGAAACGGGTTGGGAATGGACGAAAGCAGCTCTTCGGCACGCCGAGTGAAGGCGCCACCGCTGGAAAACACGATGCGCGGCTTCAGGTGGGGCGCAATTCGATCGAGGGAACGGTAAATTTTCACTCCGTCGACATCCGGCATCATCAGGTCGCAAACGACAACGTCGAAGGCGGGATCTTTCTCGATGAGTGCCAGCCCCGCCGCACCTCCGTTGGCGACGGAGACCTCGTGGTCGCGGCCGAGCAAGCGACGGTAGGCTCGGAGCAGTTGAGGCTCGTCGTCGATCACGAGCACGCGGGCACCCTTTCGGGGAGCGTTACTGGGGCGGTCGGTGGAAGGTGGTGCCTCCACGGGCTTGAGCCCGGTCTCGAAGGGGAGGCGCACCTCGAATACCGCACCGCCGCGCGGCGTGCCGAAGGCGCCGATGCTGCCCGAATGCTGGCGGACGATGTCAGAACAAAGGGATAGGCCGAGGCCGGTTCCTCGTTCGTTCTTGGTGGTGAAAAACGGCTCGAAAATGCGCTCGAGCAATTCCGCGCGGATCCCAGGACCCGTGTCCCGCACCCGAACCACTACGGCGTCCTCCTCGTCCTTGGTGATCACCTCGATCTCCTGCTCCTCGGCGTGACCTTCGTCGAGGGCCTGTGCGGCGTTCACAAGCAGGTTCGTGAAGACTTGCACGAGGCGGCGTCGGTCGGCGCCGATCCGTCGTTCCGACTCCAACCGAGTCAATAGATGGGCGCGTTGTCGGATGTTCGGGCCCACCATCTTGCAGGCAGTCACGATTACGTCGTTGATGGCGACCAACTCGACGTCACTTTGATCGATGCGTGCGAAGCCGCGCAGGTCTTTGACGAGGGACGTGATGCGTTGGACCCCGTCGATGCAATCGGCGATCAGATCGTTGCCGTCGCGGAAGAGGCTTTGGAAGGGGAATGCCGACAGACACTCTTCAGCGCGAGCTCGGTCGTCCCCCTCGAGCCAAGCGAGAAGGCTGCTCCGCAGCGACCGGTATGCTTGAGCCCCCCGGTCCAGCACCGCTCCCACCTCGTCGAGGTTCATGAGCACGTACGAGGCCGGGTTGTTCACCTCGTGAGCCACGCCCGCAGCGATCTGTCCCAAAGCCGCGAGCTTGTTGGTGTGGAGCATCCGCGCATGAGCCGCTTCGAGCTCCGCATGTGCGTGACGCAACGCCAGCCCTTCCTCGACGTGCGCGCTAATGTCCCGAACCACGATTGCGCATCGATTGTCGCCTGCAACAGAAAAGGTCCCTGCGTGGAGCTCCGCCCAGAACGGAGAGCCATCCTTGCGTACCAGCAAGAGCTCGGGTCTGTGGGCGAATCCCTTGCGGGTGAGCTCACTTGTGATGGAGTCGTGAGTGTGGCGATGTCCGTCGGGGTGAAGCATCCGGGCCGACATCGAATGCAGTTCCTCCGCCGAGTAGCCCAGCAGCCGGACCGCTGCGCTGCTCGAGTGAACGATGCGCTCGCTCGCCATGTCCTCGAGGAGGACGATGTCGCCCACTCGGTCGAGAACGGTTCGGTATGCGTCGAGTAGCTCCCGCTCGTTGTTCGAGGGTCGCGTGAGTTGCGACAGCGCGAGTAGCGATCCCGGCGGCCGACCGACGTTTCCGTACGAATGATGTTTCGGCTCGTCGTCGGCTGGAGGTTCTTGAGTCTCCAGTAGGTCGCAACGAAGTTCACCTTCGGGTTCGACTCGCGGAACCACCCGCACACGACGCTCGCTGGTACGAGCCGTCGACGTTCTTTCTTTCGGCTGCTGCATCCCCCCTCCGAACAGCCAGTCTATCGGCCTTGCCCCGGAGCGTCAGCACCTGTTGATGATGGCGGGGATCGTCGGTGATGAAGTCCCAGGTTCCGCCATCACGGCGCCTCTCGCCCTGTGGAAAGCGGTGCGGATAGATCCCTGGGCGATGCTCGACCCGGCTCGACGAAAGGGGTGTGGACAGATGGTGGACAGACGGGGTTTGCTGAGCTAATTCGCCCGGGCTCATCGCGGAACGTCGCGAAGGAGCGCCCCGGCCGAAGTGGCGGAATGGCAGACGCAGCGGATTCAAAATCCGCCGGGGTATCCCCCCGTGTGAGTTCGAGTCTCACCTTCGGCACAGCGACCCGGCGCGAAAAAGTGAGCGCCGTTCTTCATGCGCCCCCAAGGGGTGAGGGCGCGTGATGACCTGCATGGCGTCACCGCTGGCCGGGTCGCCGGTATTTCTCCCCACCGCCCGCGCTGGAGCCCAGGGACCTCACGTCTGGGCGAGGAGCGGCACTGCATTTGCGGCTCGGCAGACGACGATCACGTCGTCGAGCTCGTAGATGGGCGCGCGGGCATCTCCTCCTGACAGGTAAGGGACGCGCGAGATCGCTTCGACCTCGAGGCCCAGCGGCTCGAGAACCAGGGTGACCAGCTCACTGGTTGCTCCTTCCCAGTCCTCGCGCACGATGGGCAGGCGTTCCCGCGGCGGCCGAGTGGCACCCCCGGCGTAGACGAACGGCCGGTAGGGAAGTACCAAGGCTGCGACCAACAGGCCCCCCGGTCGTAGGCCGGCCCGCAAGCTTGCAAGCAGCTTGAGCGGTTCATCACACCGATCGAGCACGTTGAGCAAGGTGATGGCGTCGTACGGGGCGTCCGGTACGGGAGCGGTCGCCAGATCGAGCTCGTGGCAAGGGAAGCCCCGCCGGCGGAGGCGGCGCGCCATGAAGCGCGCCATCTCGCTGGTGACCACCTCGTCGAAGAGGGACGAGAGCTGCACGGTCACGTCCCCGTTCCCGGCGCCCACGTCGAGCAGCCGTCCGTGGGTTTTTCCGAGCAAGTGGGCCCATTGCTGCTCGCCGAGGACGTGCATCGGGTAGGTGCCGAGCAGTCCGTTGATGTCGAAGTCAGAGAGCAAGCCGCGCAGATTGCGGTGAACCCAGGTGACGAACGAGCCGTGGCGCAGCGCGCGGGCGCGCTCCAAATAGTCGCTCAGACTTTCGTCGACCCCGAGCTGGACGAATTTGCTCGAGAGCGCTGGATGGAGCTTGGTCAGGTCGCAGTCGTACCGCAGGGAAAGTCCCAATTCGGAGGCCTGCGCTCGGGCATCCTCGACGCGATTCACGACAGTCCGTCCCAGGATCCGGTCACGGCGACGGTGAGCCCATCGTGCTGCATGTTGAAGAAGAGCGTCGATGCGTCGGGGGAGAAGCATACTCCCGCCAGCTCTCCCGTGCTGCGCGCATTGCGAGCGACGTCGTGCACGCGCCCGTCGCTCGTGATCGCCCGAATCAACTGATCGCCGCCACCGTCTTCTGCCACGAACACCGTTCCACCGGGCGCGACCGTGATGTTGTCGGGATAGTCGAGCACGTGGGAGCCCGGCGACTCGACCACGAGCTCGAGGCGGTCTCGCATCGTTCCCCGGCCGAGAACCAAGCGGAACACCTGACCGCTCTCGGCCTGGCCGCCGTTGGTTGCGGAGAAGTAAATGGCCCCGCCGTGGTACCAAATTCCTTCGCCGCGACTCACGCGGGCAGCGCCGCGCTCGTGAGCTTGTGTCCGCACGGTGTCCCCCGCGGGATCCGGCTCGGGCACGTCGACCCAATCCACGGCGATGGTTCGATCCTGGCCCATGCGAGCCGATGTGGAGTAGTTGGCGACGTCCGCCCTGCGCATGGCTTGGAGGCGCCCGACGAACGGGGCCTTGGGGCTCCTCGGGACGAATCGGTAGAGGCAGCCGTCCCCCTGATCTTCGGTGAGGTAGGCCACGTGGGTTTCCGGGTCGATGGCCACTGCCTCGTGGCGAAAGCGCCCGTAGCCGCGGATTGGCCGGGGCTTCACCATCTTCGATGCATCCGACGGGCACGCGAAGACGTATCCGTGCCCGGGCTCGGTCGTTTCTTCGCACGAAAGCCACCCCCACGGGCTGGGTCCGCCCGCGCAGTTCCGGAGCGTGCCCGCGAGGACCACGTTGCTGCTGTCGACCTCGAGCGACTCCGGATCGAGAACCAGGCGAGTGACACCACCCTGCGCGCGAGGATCGAAGGCGTCGCGCGGGGGGTGACCGTCGAAGGCTCCTTCGTCGGCGTCGTCCTCGAGCTCGTGGTTCCGCATCAGAACCCAGCGTCCGTCTGCACCCGCGAAGCAGGCCATTCCATCGGGGCGGGCGGGGCTTCGGTGGCCGTCGCTCAAGCGATCGAAGTTGCGTCCCACGATGCGGTAGGTCAGCCCGGGTCGCAGATCGAGAATCCCGTTCGGATCGGCAACGAGGCCCTCACCAGCCGAGCTTCGTCGAGTGAAGAGCAGGCCGAGCGGACTCAATGCAACGGCGGCGCCGGTGGCCTTCAGAAGAGTTCGTCGTTTCATGAAAAGGCGATCGCCGTGGCGGTCGCTGAGAAGGGTGACTGAAGCGGGGCCGCTCGTCCACTGGCAGGCTTACAGCGAGCATCGCTTGCGATGAGCGAATAAAAATGAGCGGCACGTGCAGACGAGTGGCCTCCCGAAGCCGATTTGGCCCTCACCTCTTGTGGGCCAAATCGGCGCAGGCTCAATCAACGCAAGCGGTTCCCGCTGCAGTCGTTCGCTCGAGTCACGGATGGTTTTCTCGAATCGCGGTGCAATGCTTGAACGCAGACAACCCGAATGAGATCACCTCGCCGTCACCCGACCCCATCGGCAGAGCCGACTCACGGTGCTTCCCACGAGGGGCCAATCTTGCAGACGGCACGGCTCGTCCTGCGGCCGTTCGGCGCGGGGGATGCGGAGGCGTTCGCTCGGATGAACGCCGATCCCGAATGCATGCGCTTTTTTCCGGCACCGCTCACGCGGATCGAGAGCGACGCTTTGCTCGCGCGGATTCGAGCTCATTACCGTCAGCACGGCTTCGGATTCTGGGCGCTCGTGTCCGGCGGTTCCGAGTCGAACGCGGCTCGTTCCGCCTCCGGAGGCAGCGGCCCGGAGGGCGAATTCATCGGGACGCTGGGGCTGTGGGTCCCGACCTTCGACGCACACTTCACGCCCTGCGTGGAAATCGGCTGGCGCCTGGCCCCCCGGCATTGGGGGCGCGGGTTCGCGACCGAAGCCGGAAGGCGCGTGCTCGAGTTCGCGTTTCACGATCTCGAACGCGCCGAGATCGTTTCCTTCACGAGTCGCGACAACCTGCGCTCCGTTGGTGTGATGGAGCGTCTCGGCATGAGGCGAGACCCCCGGGACGATTTCGAACACCCCAGCCTGCCGAACGGCCACCCTCTTCGACCGCACGTACTGTACCGGCTGAAGTCACCGGTTGCATGACCAGCTCGGTGTTGTGATGCTTGGGAACGCGGACCTATACTTCCGGGCCCCGCCCGCGAGAGGTCTGCGTACGTCTGCAGAAGAGGCTAGGGGAGAAAAGGAGCCAAGGATGGATTTTACGGTACCGGCGCTTCCGTATTCGAAGGACGCCCTCGCACCCGCTATGTGCGAAGAGACGCTCGAGTTTCACTACGAGAAGCATCACAAAGGGTACATGACGAAGCTGAAGGCGGCCCTCGAGGGCAAGCCCGAGGCCGACAAGACCCTCGAGGAGGTCGTGAAGACCAGCTCGGGCGGTGTCTTTAACAACGCCGCGCAGATCTGGAACCACACCTTCTGGTGGAACAGCTTGAAGCCTGGCGGAGGAGGGGCTCCGCCCTCCGGTGACGTGGCCGATCTCGTGGCTGGGATGGGCGGCTGGGAGAAGTTCCGTGAGGATTGGATCGCTGCGGGCAACGGCCGGTTCGGTTCCGGCTGGGTCTGGCTCGTTCTGAGCGATGGGAAGGGCAAAATCATTTCGACGCCGAACGCCGAGACGCCTCTCACCACGGCGGACAAGCCGCTCCTCACGACAGACGTTTGGGAGCACGCCTACTACATCGACCATCGCAACAACCGGAACGCCTTCTTGGAGGTCGTCACGGACAAGCTGATCAACTGGGACTTCGTCGCGAAGAACCTGAAGGGCTGAAGCTACAGCGATCATCGCTTGCGATGATCGAAGAAAGCATGAGCGGCACGTGCAGTAGGGGGGCCTCCCGTAGCCGTTTTGGCCCTCATCTGCTGTGGGCCAAAACGGCGGAGGGCAATCACCGCAAGTGGTTCCCGCTGTAAGCCGAGACCCGCGTGGAGAGCCGGTGCCCTTTCGGAGGTGCCGGCTCTCGGCATTTTGTTTTCGAACGATCTGTCGGTCCTCCCGCGCGCCGCGACCGCCTGCGGCGATCTCGAAGCGGGAAGTGCAGCCGGGGTGCGGTAGGTGGCCCTTTCGGCTCTGAGGAGACTCTCCCAACGCGGCGAGAAATGGCGACCAGGCAAAATCAGCGCGGTGGGCCTGGGCACGCTGCGGCGCAGTGGGGTAAGCTCCCGCCGACGGTATCCGGGACCACGCTTCCAGAGCTCGCACGGGCTTTTGACGGGGAGGTTTCAGGGCGTCGAAACGATTCGGAAACGCTATCCTTTCGCGTGCGAAGGGTAGGCGGCGGCACGGACACGTGAGCTCGAGCTCCGGTTGTCATTTCCTGCTCACTTGGATAGAGGAACCGCGGAGCCATGGATAGGGCGCTAACTTTTTACGACACGACCATCGGCAAGAAGACGGTGATGGCCTTGAGTGGCCTCGTCCTCTTCGGCTTCGTGCTGGGTCACATGCTCGGCAACCTTCAGGTTTTCCTGGGGCCCGAAGTATTCAATGCCTACGCGATCGGCATTCACAACCTGCCACCGCTGCTATGGGGGGCGCGCATCGTGCTGCTCACCGCGGTCACCGCGCACATCGTCTCTGCGGTGAAGGTCGTGGCCGCCTCGAAGGCGGCGCGGCCGGTGGCCTACCGCATGAAGAAAGACGTAGCCGCCACGTTCGCCAGCCGAACGATGTTCTTGAGCGGCGTCGTGATCGTTCTGTTCGTGCTCTACCACCTCGCCCACTTCACCTACCCGGGCGTGGCCATGGGCGCCTACGAGCACCAGCACTACAGCATGGTGTACTCGAACTTCGTCAACGGCTTCAGCATCCCGTGGGTAGTCGCGCTGTACATCCTGGCGCAGGTCGCGCTTGGGCTGCACATCTATCACGGTGGGTGGAGCCTGCTTCAAACCCTGGGCCTGAACAATCCGCTCCGGAACTCGGCCTGGTACGGCACGATGCGATTCATCGCGCTCGCGGTCACGGTGGGGAACATCATTTTGCCGCTCTCGGTGCTCGTCGGCGTCGTGAGCTGACGCGAGCTCTCTGAGGCTTTTCTTCCGAACTACTCGAGGACACTCGGACCATGGAACTCAAGTCGAACGCGCCGACCGGCCCCATCGAAACCCGTTGGACGCGACATCGCTTCAACATGAAGCTGGTCAACCCGGCCAACCGTCGCAAGCACCACGTGATCGTGGTCGGGACGGGGCTCGCTGGAGGAGCCCTTGCCGCGACGCTCGGCGACCTCGGCTACAACGTGAAGGCGTTCTGCTATCAGGACAGCCCGCGTCGAGCTCATAGCATTGCCGCTCAGGGCGGCATCAATGCAGCGAAGAACTACCAAAACGACGGCGATAGCGTTTACCGGCTTTTCTACGACACCGTGAAGGGTGGTGACTTCCGGTCGCGGGAGTCCAACGTCTACCGACTGGCGGAACTGAGCGTCAACATCATCGACCAGTGCGTCGCCCAGGGTGTTCCATTCGCTCGGGAATACGGCGGTCTCCTGGCGAACCGCTCCTTCGGCGGAGCGCAGGTGTCTCGCACGTTCTACGCCCGCGGCCAGACAGGTCAGCAGCTTCTCCTCGGAGCCTACCAGGCTCTCGAAAAGCAGATCGATGCTGGCACGGTGAAGATGCACTCGCGCCACGAGGTGATGGACATCATCAACATCGATGGGCGCGCCCGCGGTATCGTCACTCGCGACATGGTGACCGGGAAGATCGAGTCGCACCTGGCGGATGTCGTCGTGCTCTGCACTGGGGGCTACGGGAACGTCTTCTTTCTCTCGACGAACGCCATGGGCTGCAACGTCACGGCGACCTGGCGCGCGTATCGAAAGGGCGCTTTTTTCTCCAATCCGTGCTTCACGCAGATTCACCCGACCTGCATCCCGGTCAGCGGGGAGGCGCAGTCGAAGCTCACGTTGATGAGCGAGTCACTGCGTAACGATGGGCGCGTCTGGGTGCCCAAGAAGAAGGAGGACGTGACCAAGCCTCCGGGCCAGATCCCCGAACAGGATCGAGACTACTACCTCGAGCGGATCTACCCGAGCTTCGGTAACCTGGTGCCGCGCGACATCGCTTCGCGACGTGCGAAGGACATGTGCGACCAAGGCCTCGGGGTGGGTCCGGAGGTCGGCGGAGAGCGACGGGGCGTCTATCTGGACTTCGCCGACGCCATCAAGCGTCTCGGGAAGAACGTCGTGGCGGAGCGCTACGGCAACCTCTTCGAGATGTATGAGCGCATCACGGGCGAAGACCCGTACGAAGTACCGATGCGCATCTACCCCGCCACCCACTACACGATGGGCGGGCTCTGGGTGGACTACAACTTGATGAGCACCATCCCGGGGCTCTTCGTCGGTGGCGAGGCGAACTTCTCCGACCACGGTGCCAACCGGCTTGGCGCGAGCGCGCTGATGCAGGGGCTCGCGGACGGGTACTTCGTGCTCCCGTACACCGTGGCGAACTACCTCGCGCAAACGCCGAAGAATACCGCGGACGCCTCGCATCCGGAGGTGCTGGCGGCGGTGCAGTCCGTCAAAGACCGGGTGCAGAAGCTGCTGTCGATTCAGGGGACGCGAACGCCCGACTCGTTCCACCGTGAGCTCGGCAACATCATCTGGAACTACTGCGGCATGGCCCGCACCGAGGAGGGCCTGAAGAAGGCCCTGGAGCTCATTCCGAAGCTTCGCGAGGAGTTCTGGCAGAACGTGCGCGTCACGGGCTCCGGTCAGGAGCTCAATCAAACCTTGGAAAAGGCGGGCCGGGTGGCGGACTTCCTCGAGCTCGGAGAGCTCATGTGCCGCGACGCTCTCGAGCGCCGCGAGTCGTGCGGAGGCCACTTCCGCGAGGAGAGTCAGACCGAAGAAGGGGAAGCGCTCCGCAACGACGAGGAATACCAGTTCGTCTCGGCGTGGGCGTTTGCGGGGGACGGGCAGGCTCCGGTGCTCCACAAGGAGGCGCTGGAGTTCGAGTACGTCAAGCCCACTCAGCGAAGCTACAAGTAAGACGACCGTCGAAGGGATCGAAGGCGAATCAAGTCATGGCAAGCACAATGAACCTCGTGCTCCACGTTTGGCGGCAGAAGAACGCCTCGGACTCGGGAAAGTTCGTCCGCTACGAAGCGAAGAACGTGAGCGAACACTCCTCGTTCCTCGAGATGCTCGATCAGGTGAACGAGGAGCTCCTGGAAAGAGGCGAGGAGCCGATCGCGTTCGATCACGACTGTCGCGAAGGGATCTGCGGAACCTGCGGAATGGTCATCAACGGCATGGCCCACGGCCCGCAGAAGGCGACCACGACCTGCCAGCTTCACATGCGCCAGTTCAAGGATGGCGACGAGATCTGGATCGAGCCGTGGCGTGCGAGGTCGTTCCCCGTCGTCCGCGACCTGGTCGTCGACCGCTCGGCGTTCGATCGGATCATCCAGGCGGGCGGGTACATTTCGGCGCGCACCGGATCAGCACAGGACGCCAACGACACTCCGATTGGCAAGACCGTCGCCGATCGGGCGATGGATGCGGCAGCCTGCATCGGTTGTGGTGCCTGCGTGGCTGCCTGCCCGAATGCGGCAGCCATGCTGTTCACGGCGGCCAAGGCCGCGCACCTGAACCTGCTTCCACAGGGTCAGCCCGAAAAGGACACGCGGGTGCGGAACATGGTCGCGCAGATGGAGGCGGAAGGGTTTGGCCACTGCACGAATCACTTCGAGTGCATGGAAGCCTGCCCGAAGCAGATTGACGTCGAGTTCATCGCCAAGTTGAACCGCGAATTCACGAGCGCGACGGCTCGGGCGCGCACTGCGCTCAAGGCCCGATCCAAGTAAGCCTCGAGCTCCTGCGCTGAGCCGCTACCGGGCCCCCCTGGGCGGCAGCGGTTTCAACAGGCGTCGAGAACGCTGCTCGCGGCCGGAGGGCCCACCGCCGCGCGGAGGAGGGCCACCCCGGCGCGACTCGAATCAAGTCTTCGGAACGGGGAGGATCGGCGCCCAACGCAGTTTTTCGAGCAGAGCGTCGTCGACCATCATGCCCTTGTCGCTGAAGTACAGGGCGTTGTCTTCCACCCCGTCGCGGGATTCCGCGACGAAGATGATGCCCTTCCCCTCGCCGTTGTAGCCGAGCTGGACGACGGCGTTTTCGAGCCATCGCGCTCCGCCTTCGAACGTGAGCGTCTGGGGGAGCGAGTAGAAGCCCTCGGACGGCAGCTTCTTGAGGGTACGCGACCAAGTCGGCGAGCGGAGCGGAGTCGTGGGTTCCCCCCAGAACCAGCGGTTGTTCCGGTTTTGTCCGGGCCTCACGACGAACTTCTGTCCGCCCTTTTCTCCGACGTACACCAGGACCCCTGCCGGGAAGGTGTCTTCGTGGCCGGGCATGGCCGTGGTGGTGCGGTAGAGTCCGTTGTCGGGCAGGTCGAGCATGTCAGGTCGCCTTTCGAGAGGGCGGAGGGTGTGTACCGACGGGGCAATCTCGCACACCGTCGGGCGAAGTGGGCCGGCAATCTATGACTGGGCCGGCAGGCACACAAGCGCCAGGCCATGGCATAACCATCCCCTTGTTCGCCGCAAGTCACGTCAGGCACCCTTCCGTCTGCTGTCTGTTCCTCGGGGCTTTGCTCCTGTCGACCAATGGGTGTGGACCGAGCCGGGTCGAAAGACCCACGAAGAGCGGCCCCCTCGGCCCGGAGGAGGCTGCTCGCTACGTACTCGAGTTGGTGAATCGGGACCGCGCCGAAGAGGGACTCGGGGAGCTCGAGTGGGACCCAATCGCGGCGAAGGCGGCAGAACGCCACGCGCGCGACATGGCGTCGAACGGCTTTACGGCGCATTGGGGGACCGATGGCTCGGTTCCGGAGCAGCGCTACACCGAAGCCGGGGGGCGCCTCCTCGTACGGGAGAACGCTGCCTGCTTTTTCGACGGCGCCCAGCGAGAGCTCGATCCGAACCCCGTGTTCGAAGTGGCTGAGCTCGAAAAGATCGAGCTGGAGTTCATCAGTGAAGTCCCGCCGAACGACGGGCACCGCAGGAACATCCTGGAGCCCACTCATTCGCGCGGGGGGATCGGGCTCGCCAAGCCCCTGGGCCTCAAGCAGTTGTGCATGGCTCAGGAGCTCGTGGGGGCCTTCGGAGAGTTCGGAGACCTCCCGGAGCGCGCGTCGGCCCACGGAAGTCTTCGCGTGACCGGAGAGGTGTTCGAACCCGTGCGCTTCGGAGGTGTCGGGGTGAAGCGCCTCGACAGCCCGAAGCCTCGGTCCGCCGAGGAGCTCAACCAGACCTCCAGCTACAACATCCCACCGCCCGACGTGACGTACTTCCCCGAAGGGTTCAAGACGCCGAAGCCGGTGAAGGTGGACGGCGGCAGCTTCGAGATCGACGTTCCCCTCGGACCGCCTGGGCTCTACCACGTGAGCGTTTGGGGCCAGTTTCCCGACTCCAAGGGAGAGCTCGAGATGGTCAGCCTCCGCACGGTGCGCGTCGACTGAAGGGGCGGTCGTCCGAGCGGGCGTGCTGTCTCAGTATTCTTGATCCCGCGACTTCGAGCTATCTTTCCGCGCCGCACGACGCGCGTGGCGTCGGGCGGTTCCAGAACCCTCCATGTAGAAGCTCCGCCCCGCGAACACCGATGAACTCGGGGGCGGAACCGAGGCAACGACTATGGCTACGAAGAAGAAGCCTTCGCCGAAGAAGAGCGCGGCGCAGACGCCTGCTGCTCGAGGCAGTGTCAAAACCAGCCCGTCCGTGAAGAAGACTCCAGCGAGCAAGGGAAGCTCGAAGAAGGTGACTCCGCTCCCGAAAGCGTCGAAGGCACCAAAGGAAACCGCAGCTGAAAAGAAGCCTCCGGTGACCAAGAGCAAGCCGGCCAAAGGCAAGCAAGTCGTCGCGAAGAAAGCTCCCGTGGTGAAGGCCGCGAAGAAGGTTTCCGCAGCGAAGCCCGCCGCAGCTCAGAAGAGCGTTGCGAAGGAAGCAACCAAGGCGGCACCGTCCAAGGCGCCCGCCAAGAAGGCGGCCAGCGTGAAAGCACCCGCCAAGAAGGTTGCGAAAGCATCAGCGCCCAAAGCGAAGATCGAAAAGGCGGCGAAATCTTCCGTAAAAAGGGCGCCGGCCAAGAAGGCCGCGCCATCGCCGTCAGCCGCGAAAAAGCCTGGGAAGAAAGCCGTCGCGAAGCCGGCACCGTCGGTGAAGACGCCCGCGAAGAAGACCGCTCCGAAGGCGAAGGCGCCCGCGAAAAGTGCGCCGCCTCAGAAGGCAGCATCGAAGGCGCCTGCGGTGAAGACTTCGGTCAAGAACGCGCCGGCGACGAAACCGGCGGCCAAGTCTGCCTCGGTCGATCGGGTGTCCGAAGGTGCGGTGGCTCCCGCGTTCGAGCTTTCGGATCAGTCCGGCAAGGTGGTTTCTTCGACGAGTCTCGAGGGCAAGCCGTATGTACTGTACTTCTACCCGAAGGATGACACCCCGGGGTGCACGAAAGAGGCGTGTGGCTTTCGTGATAGCCTCCCGAAGTTCAAGAAGGGCAAGGTGCAGGTCTTCGGCGTGAGCCCCGACTCGGCAGCGAGTCACCAGCGCTTCGCGAGCAAGTACGAGTTGCCGTTCACGTTGCTCGCCGATTCCGAAAAAGCACTGGCTGAGGCGTATGGCGTTTGGGTTCTCAAGAAGAACTACGGACGGGAGTACATGGGGATCGAGCGCAGCACGTTCTTGGTTGGTGCGGACGGCAAGATCGCCAAACAATGGCGCAAGGTGCGGGTGGACGGTCACGTCGACGCCGTGCTCGCCGAAGCGACCGCCCTCTGAGACGGGTGACTGTCCCCACGATTTCAGTCCTGATCCCGGCGCGCGACGCAGCGAGAACGCTCCCGGCCGCTCTCCGCAGCGTCGCGCGTCAGACGTTTCAGGACTGGGAATGCATCGTCGTCGACGACGGGTCGACGGACGCCACACACGAAGTTGCCACCGCGTGGGCCCGCTCCGAGCCCCGGGGTCGAGTGATCCGAGGCGAGGGTCGAGGGATCGTTCGCGCGCTGAACCGCGGGCTCGATGCGTGCTGCGGCCACTGGGTCGCTCGCATGGATGCGGACGATTACATGAGCCGAAGGCGACTCGAGCGTCAGTTCGAGGTCGCATCGGGACAGCGGCTCGCCGGGGTGGGGGCTCACGTGCGGATTTTCCCCCGCGCGGGACTGCGTGAGGGCAGACTGCGCTACGAGCGGTGGTTGAACTCTCTCCGAAGTCCGGACGACGTCGCACGTTCCGCATTCATCGAATGCCCGCTGGCGCACCCGAACTGGCTCCTGCGACGCGACTTGTTCGACACCCATCGCTACGACGATCGCGGCTGGCCGGAGGATTACGACCTGTTGCTCCGGCTCTTGGGGGATGGGCATCGCTTGGGAGTGGTTCGAGAGAGACTCCTGCATTGGAGAGACCACCCGGGCCGTCTTTCTCGGACGGCGCCGGCGTATGCGCTCGACGCGTTCACACGCTGCAAGGCTCATTACCTGGCGAGAGGGCCGCTCGAAGGTCGGAACGAGTACATTCTGTGGGGCTACGGGGATACCGCGAAATCCCTGGCCCGAGCCCTGGGTGAGGAAAGGAAACGTCCGTCGGCCATCGTTGAGGTCCATCCGGGGCGGATCGGACAGAAAATCTTGGGGGCCCGCGTGATTGGGATTGCGGAGCTCCCCAAAAGGCCGGCGCTTCCGATGGTGGTGTCGGTTGCGGGGGAGCAGGCGCGCGGCCTCATTCGCGAGGCGCTTTGCGGGACCCAGTGGAAGGAAGGAGAGTCCTTCTGGTTTGCGGCTTGAGAGCAGTGGCGTGAGAGCAACGTCGATCGGAGGGTTGGCACGAAGGCGCCAAAGGTATAGTCCGACGGCATGAGAGCCAGCTGGATCCCCGCGATACTCTGCTTCCTCCTCGTCCTCGCAGGCTGCGAGGACACGGCCCAAAAGAGCGCTGACGCAGCTCGCGAGCACGTCGCCTTTCTGAAGGACGCAGCGGAGCAAGACGTCCAGGAAGTGCAAAAGGGGCTTCCCGAGGGGGCGAAGCACTTGGAGGGCCTGTTCAAGGATGCCTTGCCGGGCTTTCCCGATCCGCAGTCGGCTCACAAGCAGCTGAACCTGGCGCGCGAACAAGTGCAGGACCTGCGCGTCGCCAAAAGCACGTTCTTCCTCGTGGCGCAGCCCGATGGAAAGATCATCCGCAACGACCGCGACCAAGATCTCATGGTCGACAAGAATCTCTTCGAGCCTTTCCCGGACCTGAAAGCGGCGCTCACGAAGGGTTACGTGGAATCACGAGGCTCGATGCCGGAAGCGGCGGGCGTCCGGGGTCGCGAGGACGGGCAGTGGGTGGCCGCCGTTCCGGTGAAGGTCGACGGGGCCGCTCGGGGGATTTACGCGACGGGCTGGTCTTGGTCGGCTTACGCATACCGGCTTCAAAACGCGATTCGGTCGAAGATTTTGGGCGAGACTGAAGAAGGAGCGAAGGTCCCACTGGTCTACGTCTACGTCGTGGTGGGGGACGCGGTCTTTGGAGAACCCGTGGCGCCGACGGTCAACGCAGAGGCCATCGCCAAAGAAAAGCCGCTCGCGAAGGCGCAAGGAGATCAACCCTTCGTGACCAAACTGGAGATCGACCGGCGAGAGTTCGGCCTTGCCGTCGCTCCGGTCAAGGCCCTCGGCAAGGACGTCGGGGTCGCGGTGCTCCGCAGCGAGACCTGAGCGCCGCCGGTCGACGACGCAAGCGTCGGTCGCAACGAACGCCTACTCCGACTTCTCGCGGCGCGAACGCGCGAAGCCGCTCGGGCCCAGGCGACCGACCTGGTGAATGCCGGCGATCGACAAGAGCAGGCCTGCCACGGTCATCACACCGGCAAAGGCGATCTGCCGGCCGAGGCTCATGGCGATGCCGGCCACGGCAAGGGTCACTCCCACGGCGAGAAGTTGGCGAGCGGAGCGGACCCTTCGAATCGAAGCTTCGGGCATGATCATTTCCCGACGACGTGGACGAGGAAATCGTTGACGTCGCGGGTCAGCTTGCGCTCCGCCACGGTGGTCGGAGCTTCGTGGGCGTCGCCGAGGTGATCGTCGTACCGGTAGTCGTCTTCGTACAGGACGAGGATCGGCTCTTCGCCCGGTCCCCGCACCACCTGGAGCGGGCCGCCCTCCGCACCGCGGGCCGGCAGGGCCGAGCCCAGCGCCCTTGCCTCGGCCTTAGTCACGTACGCCACACCGAAGCCTTTTTTGACGTCGCCGACGTCCACCGAGAGCACGCGGTCGGGTGCCAAGGTCACCCGAATGTCTCGGGTGAGCTCGTTGCTTTGCTTGCGGAGGGCGCCAGCGATCACTTGGACGGCTCGTTCCTCGCCGAGAGGCCGGGCGGGATCTTTGGCTGGAGGGGCGCTGCCTCCGCACGCGACGGCCGCGAGAGCTACCGCGCCGGAGATCACGTGTTTTGCACTCTGCGAAACCAACCCAAAAAGCAGCCGCATCCGAAGCATGACGGGACTCAGGGTAGTAAACGGCTCGCCTTTCGGCTAGCTGTGGAGCGGGATGACGCGCTGCACCCCCGCTCTGAGGTTCGGTGGTATTCCGCGCATTTGCGGGCTGCCAGTCCCTCCGCTCCCGGCTTTCGGGATAGCGCTCTTCGCGCTTTCGGCTTGCTCGTCGGCCACCATTCCTTCGCCGGAGGAGGCGGCGCGGTCCTACGCCGAAGCTGCGGCGAGCGGCGACGCCCAGGCCATCTACGGAATGATGACCGAGGAGGCTCGAGCCGCGTATGGTCGGAACGGAGTCGAGCGCGCCATGGCAGATGCCAAAAAGGAGCTAGCGGCGCGCGGTAAGGAGTTTTCCGAAAAGCCTCTCGAATCCGAGGCGCGCGCGTTGCTCGTGTACGACGATGGGGAAACCGCCGTGCTCAGCCTCGACACGGATGGTTTCCGCGTTTCGGCAGCGGGGGCGCTTCCAGCGGGAGCCACGACTCCCCAGCAAGCTCTCGGCGAGCTGCGGCGCGCACTTTCCCGACGCAGCTACGCGCTTCTCCTCGGCGTACTCTCGGACGGCTCCAAGGCGCGGTTCGAGGAGCGGCTTCGGTCTCTGGTCGAAGCCCTCGAAGACCCCTCGAGCACGCGGGTGGAGGTCATCGGGGACCGCGCTACGGTTCGACTCGAGCGAGGCCATCAAGTGACTCTGAGGCGCGAACAAGGAGTGTGGCGAGTGGAGGACTTCCAGTGATCCGCGTGCCTCGCCGTGAAGCCCTCGCGGGTGCGGCAGCCGCAGGCGCGACCCTCTTCCTCCCGACTGAAGGCCATGCATTTGGTGACGAGGCAGCCTTCCATGCGCGGGTGCTGTCGACGGGAGGCCGCAATCTCCAAGGACCCCGGTCTTCGGCTCCGTCGCGCTGGGCTTGGGAGCTGGTTCGTCGCACGAGCGCTCCCGCGCGCCTGACGGTCAAGACCGTCGCGGCGGACGACAACGAGCTGTTCCGGGAGCCCTTCGTCATCTGGGCGGGGGATCGGGACATTCCTCCGCTGTCGCGTAGCGAGGTGCGAGGGCTCCTCCGCTACATTCGGCTCGGCGGCGTCATCGTCGTCGACGACGCGAACCCGGCGAGTGGCGCATTCGGCAAAGCGGCGCGGCGTGAGCTCTTGCGTGTCCTTCCCGAGTCATCGGTGGTGCGGCTCGATCCGAAGCACGTCATCTACAAGAGCTACTACATCATCGAGCGGCCTGTTGGTCGCGTGCTCGGACCACCTCACCTCGACGCTTTGGTCCGAGGCAAGAATGTCCAAGTGGTTTTCTCCTCCCATGACCTTCTCGGAGCCCTGGCCCGCGAGGGATCCACTTGGGCATTTCAAGTCGAACCCGGTGGCGCGCAGCAACGACAGCTTGCCGTGCGTCTCACGGTGAACCTCGCCATGTACGTCCTTTGCTCCGATTACAAGGACGATCAAGTGCATGCTCCTTGGCTCATGCGGCGGCGAGCCCGGCGCAAATAGTGACCCGGCCTCGAGCCTCGATCGTTTCTGATGCAAGGAACCAACTGGTCGCTTTCGGAAGACCTCCTGCCGTGGGCCGTGGCCTGCGTCGGGGCAGTCGTCTTGCTGTCGTGGCTGCTGCTGCTGCTCGAGCTGCGGCGCGGTGGGCGACGGATCGTCCCCACCTTCGTGAGCGGCGTCGTGGGGGTTGCCCTCCTGGCGGCTGCGGTGCTCCGTCCCGTGGTCGTTTCGACACGCGGGCAGATTGCCGGGGCCCCGGTGACGGTTCTCGTCGATCAGTCACGCCGTCTCCTCCTCCCGGCTGGTGATGGCACCCGACGGGACCGTGCGCTCCGCGCCGTCGAGGGTCTCGCAAAGGAGTTCGACGACGCGCGAGTGGAAGTCCTCGGGTTTGGGGACGGCCCGCTGGAGCCTCTCGGGACCAAGAAAGAGGAAGGTGCTGGTGCGGAGCTCTCCACCTACAGCGACTTGGTCGAAGCGCTGGATCAGGTCGCACAGCGACGGGGTGAGCGTCCTCGCGCGGTCGTGGTCGTCAGCGACGGTCGCCTCACGCGGCCGAGCCCCGAGTTCGAGCCGAGCGCTCTTCAGGGGCTCCTCGGGGCGACTCCCATCCACACCATCTCCGTGGGCGAAGAAACTCCGAAGGACGCGAGCGTGCGACGCGTCGGCTCCGCCGCGACCGCGGTAGCCCATCAAAGCTTCGCCCTCGAGGTGGAGGTGGGGTGCGACGAGCGTCTCGACTGTGAGTCCATCCCGGTCGTCGTTCGCGAACTTCTCGCTGGAGAACCTCCCGCTGTGCTCGCGACGGGTGTGGCTCGCCCCGCCCAAGGTCAGGGAACCATCGAGCTGGACGTCACGCTCGAACGGGCCGGTCCTCGCATCGTCGAGGTGAGCATCCAAGCCCCCGAGGGCGACGAGATCCCGGCGAACGACACGCGCATCCTCACGTTCAACGTTGCGCGGGATCGCATTCGCATCCTGCATGTGGCGGGGCGTCCCACCTACGACGTGCGAGCCCTCCGGATGTTTCTCAAGTCCGACGAGAGCATTGACTTGGTTGCGTTTTTCATTCTGCGTACCCTGCAGGACCGTACCGAGGTCAGCGACGAGTCGGAGCTCGCACTGATCCCATTTCCCGTCGAGGAGCTCTTCACCGAACACCTCCCGAGCTTCGACGCCGTGGTTCTGCAGGACATCGACGCCGTCGAGTACAAGCTCCGGCGCCATTTCCGCGCTCTGAACGCGTACGTTCGGGGTGGGGGAGGGATCATCATGGTGGGTGGGCCCGCGGCCTTCATCGGCGGGGGCTATGCCGACACCCTGCTCGAGGAGGTGCTGCCAGTGGAGCTCGATGCGAGCGCGCCTCCCTACGATCGCGCCAAGTTCGTACCGCGTTACACCGAGGCTGGTCGGGATGCACCAGTGCTGGGCGAGCTTCAGCAGCTCTTGGGGCAGCGCATGGTCGAGATGGTGGGGAGCAACACTTTGGGCCCCCCACGGCAGGGAGCGGTCGTCCTTTGGGAGCACCCATCCCGCCTGGCAGCGAACATCCCTGGCGCGGCCGCCATGCCGGTGCTCGCTCTGGCCGAGGTGGGCGATGGACGCACCATTGCCCTTTCCGTGGATGGAACGCATTCGCTGACGTTCAGCGACCTAGGCGTGGAAACGGCGGGACGCGCGTACGGCGCCCTTTGGGAGGGGCTTTTGGGCTGGCTCATGCGCGATCCTCGCTACGAGGCAGGGCGCATGGATCTCGAGGCGCCTTGCATCGCGGGAGAAGACGCCACGTTGAAGCTACTTCCCCTGCCCGGCGCGGAAGGCGAAGTCGAGCTCGAGCTGTCGCGGCTCGGACCGACCCCCGAGGGGAAGTCGGATTTCCCGAAGAAGCTCGGTCAATCGCGCCGGGTCGGTCGCGATATCTTTTTCGAGCTGGGGGCGCTTCCCGCGGGGGGATATTCCGCGCGAGCGACCGTCGGTAGTGCTCCTCCGACGCGGTTCGTTTTCCCGTGCGAGCAAGCGGGGGTCGCCTGGAGCGACACCCGCCCCGATCCGGCGCGACTTCGGGCGATCGCTCGTGCGACTTCGGGGGTTGCGACCACCTACGATGCGCTGGAGACGATTCCCGAACCCGAGGTGACGATGGTGGCTGCGGAACGTGACGCCGCACCTCTGCTTCCTGCGTGGGCGTGGACCGCGATGGCAGCCTTCGCGATGGCCGTGCACTGGATCCTCCGGCGCCGCAGCGGCCTCGCCTGAGCGCAACCGGGTCCCTCAACGACGCCCGTCAGCATTTCCTAGAGCGACAAACGGTTTACCGTTTGTCGCGACCAAACAAGCAACTAGAGCGCCGATTCGTGCAGCGCGCCGAAGC
>JBNKGC010000044.1:0-37046 GCA_050289625.1 Polyangiaceae bacterium
GCTCGAGGTTTTCGGCAAGACGATTCCCGAGCGAACGCGAGCGCGGGCTGCCGTGGTCGTGACCATCGCCGCAACGACAGGCCTCGTCGCCCTCATCGCCATTCAGCTCACCCAGGACATGCCGAACCGGTTGGCAGTATTCGAGGTGGTTTCGGCCCTCGGCACCGTGGGCCTGACCATCGGCGGCACCCCGGAGCTCGATGGTATCGGAAAAGTCGTCATCATCATCTGCATGTTCGTCGGCCGCGTCGGCGGCCTCACGCTCTTGATGTTTCTCAGCAGCCGTCGTGCGGTACCCACGCTCGGTCGGCCTGAGGAAGAAATCAACGTCGGTTGAAAGCTTGGGAATGGAGTCATGAAACGCCAGGCACTCGTCATTGGTCTCGGACAGTTCGGAATGTCGGTCGCACGCGCGCTCTCCGCGCGACAGGTCGAGGTGCTCGCAATCGACGTGAACGAAGATCGGGTGCGCGCCGCGTCCGCATTCGTCACCGAAGCCGCGTGCTTCGACGCAACGGACGAATCCTCACTCGCCCGAACGTCGCCCGAACGCAGAGATGTTTGCCTGTGCGCCATCGGCGACGAGGCGAAAGAGGCATCCATCATCTGCACGGCGTTGCTCAAGCAGATGGGCGCTCGCCGAGTCATCGCGCGATCCAACGACGACTTGCACGCCCGCATCCTCACGCTAGTCGGAGCCAACCAGGTGGTGAACCCCGAACGGGAGTTCGGTGACCGCTTCGCCAATCAGATCCTGCACGCAGGGATCCGCGGCGAAATGCCCCTGGGCGAAGGGGTCCTCATCACGGAGGTATCCATTCCCGACGCCTTCGTGGGAAAGAACTTGGGCGCCTTGGAGCTTCCCAAGCGCTTCGGAGTTACCGTGGTCGCCATCCGGAAGGAAGGCACCGGCGCCATCGTCATGCCGAGTCCCAATTCGACCCTCGAAGCGGGCGACGTGATGGTGGTAGTGGCCAAGGAGCCCGCCGTCGCCCAGATGATGGAGAAGCACTGACCATGGAACTTCGGCGCGAGCTTCTGCTCACGATTGGAGCGCTCGTCCTGCTCAACCTCGTGCTGGCCTTCGGTGCGATCGGGCTGTTCGTGCGCATGGGTCCCGTCATCGCCCACATTCTCGAGGAGAACGTCTACTCGATCGTCGCAGCCGAGGAGGTCCTCGCTGAACTGGCCAACGCACCGGTTGGTCCCGTGGACTCAGAGGCCCACACGCGGATCCACGAAGCCCTCGACAAGGCCAAGAAGAACGTCACGGAAGAGGCGGAACACCCGGTCCTGGCCTCCCTCGACCAACAGCTGCCATCCGCGCTGAGCGGCGACCCCGATGCGCGACGCCAGGTCGTGGAGTCCGTCAGGCATCTCATTCAGATCAATCGCTTCGCCATGCGCCAGGTGGACGATGACGCGCGCCAATTGGGCAATGCCGGCGCCTGGGCTGCGGTCTTCGTGGGATTTTCGACCTTCCTGCTCAGCATCCTCGTCGTCGTCCGCCTGCAGAGGCGACTCGTCCTGCCCCTGGTCGACCTCTACGAGGTCTTGGAGGGAGCCCGCCAGGGCGATCGTCTTCGCCGCTGCCGGCTGTCGGACGCTCCGCGCGAAGTCATCCGGGTCACTCAGGCCATCAACCGGCTCCTCGACGAGCGACTCGAGCGCTCCAGCGCTCTGTCTTCCGCAACACCAAAGTGAGCGCCTCGAAGGAAACAGGCGTGACCGTCGGTCTGACCCCACCGTGGCGGCGCCTCCGATCTCTAGACCTTCACCGGCGAAAGCGGCCGGATCAATCGCAGAGGTTCGGTCCGAAGGCGCGGTAGAATGCGTCCAGTCCGTTGGGTTCCTGCCAAAGCGCAAGATACCTGCTGTAGCCGTGGAGGCCCTCAGCCGGTAGGCTGCATCTTTCGACGCCCCGTTTCACCGGCACGCGGCTCTTCCCTGCCCGGGGCACCGGGCCTCCCCTCGGCGCTCTCGCGGCGCCCCCGCCGGCGCCAGCGGTAGAGTTCATCCACGCCCCACACGAGGAACGGAAACGGCGCGAGCAAAAGTAGCGAATCGGCCGGGGGCGGCGCCGTCGAGAAGACCGTGCTCAAGGGCGGCACGTAGACGAGGAGCGCCGCGAGCAAGAGCTCGAAGGCGATGCCCCACAAAAGGAGGTGATTTTTGAACACGCCGACGCGAAACAGCGATACGCGCTCGGTGCGTGCCGCGAGGGCAGTGCCGATCTGACAGACCACGATCCCAAGGAAGGTCACGGTCGTGGCTGCGAGGTAAGTTTGATGAAGCCTGCTCCCCGGTACGACGGAGGCTCCGAACTCCCAGCCACCTCGCCAAAGCGTGAAGAAGAACGCCGAAAGTACCAGCGCCGTCGACACGCCTCCGAGCAAGATCCAGGCGCGCAAGAGCAGCGGCACCTCGACGATGCTCGCCGAGCGTTTCCTGGGGGCCTGTTCCATGATGCCGGGTTCCGCTCGTTCACGACCCAGAGCAAGGGCCGGGAGGGTCTCCGTTCCGAGATCGATGGCAAGGATCTGGAGCACGGTGATGGGAAGCGGAATGGCACCACCCGAGAGAGCGAAGAGCAGGAAGGGAATTACCTCGGGTGTCAGGTGGGCCAGGATGTAGACGATGAACTTGCGGATGTTTTGGTAGACGCGACGCCCTTCACTGATGGCGGCGACGATGGTCGCAAAGTTGTCGTCCATCAGGACGACCGTGGCAGCTTCCCGCGCCACATCAGTGCCGCTCCGCCCCATCGCCACGCCAATGTCGGCGCGCCGGAGCGCCGGAGCATCGTTGACCCCATCGCCAGTCATGGCGACCACGTGCCCTTCGGCTTTCAAGGCGTCGGTGATGCGAAGCTTCGTCTCGGGTAGGGCGCGTGCAAACACGAGTGGGCGGGAAGAACGCAGAGTCGCGCGCAACCGCTCGTCGGGCATCCGGTCGACTTCCGCACCGTTCAGCACCAGGGGCACGTCGTCGGACAAACCGACCTGCCGCGCGACAGCCGCGGCGGTCGCGGCGTGGTCACCGGTGATCATGATCACGCGGATGCCGGCGCGCTGGCAGCTGGCGATGGCTGCCGGCACCTCCGAACGCGGTGGATCGAAGAGCCCCACGAGCCCCACGAAGGTGAGCCCGCGCTCGATGACATCCCGTTGCTCCGTCACGTCGCCATCGAGCGGCCGCCTCCCCAAAGCTAAAACACGGAGGCCGCGGCCCGCGTGCTCTTCCACCGCAGAAAAGACCCGCTCCCGGATCGCTCGGGAGAGCGGCCGGACCTCGTCGTCGGCGTCCAAAACAAAGTCACACCGAGCGAGAACCTCTTCGGGGGCACCCTTGGTGTACACCACGGAGCCTTCCCCGTCCTCGACGGTCGACATCAACTTGAGGTCCGGGTCGAATCGAAAGATCGCCCGCCGACGCAGACGCCGGACGTCCTCATCGACCTCCTCGCCCAAAACCCCTGCCGCGCGCAGCAGAGCGACTTCGGTAGGGTCCCCCAAACCATGCTCGGGCTCATCGGGGTTTACCGTGGCGAGGTTGCACGCACTCATCACCCGCGCCGCGGACTTCCACTGCTCCCTGGAGAGCGCTGCTCCGTCGCCGGTGATCCGCTCGGATTTGCCGAGCCGCCAGAGCTCCGTCACCGTCATCCGGTTCGCGGTGAGCGTTCCTGTCTTGTCCGTGCAGATGACCGTCGCAGCTCCCAAGGTCTCGACGGCGCTCAAGCGTTTGACGAGGGCGCCCGTGCGAGCGAGTACTCGAACCGCCAAGGCGAGCGCAAGCGTGAGCGTGGGGAGCAACCCTTCTGGCACGTTGGCGACGAGAAGCCCGATGGAAAAGGCGAGCGCGTCACCGGCCGGAAGCTTGGCGGCGAAAATGCCCAACGCCAGGAAGGTGAGTGCCGCAACCAGCCCGACGACGGCAATGACCTCGGCCAAACGCAGCACTTGGCGCTCGAGTGGGCTCCGCTCGTGGCTCACCCGCTCCGAAAGAGCGGCGATGCGGCCGAGCTCCGTCCGCATGCCCGTCGCGAAAACGACCGCCGTGGCGTTGCCACCGACACAGTTCGTGCCACTGAACACGACGTCGCGCGTCCGCAAGAGCGGTGCGTTGACGTCGATCAGTTGGGCAGCGCGGGTAACCGTCACCGACTCACCGGTCAAGCTGGACAAGTCGATCTCCACGCTACCCTCGAGAAGGCGCGCGTCGGCGGGGATGCGGGCGCCCTCGTCGATGACGACCACATCTCCTGGCACGACCTCTCGCGCGGGGATCTCCGACAATCGTCCTCCACGCAGGACGCGTGCAGCCTGTGGTAGATAGCCCCTCAACATTTCGACCGCGCGCTCCGCGTGGCGTTCCTGTGCGAAGGCCACGACCGCGTTGACGATCACGACGGCAAAGATGGCGACCGCCAGGACCGGAGTGCGATCGACGAGAGCCAGGCCGGCCGCGCCGATCAAGAGAAGCGCAAAAGGATGCACGAACTGCCTGGCGAGCTGACGGGGCCAATGCCGTCCACCGCGCCGCGCGACCTCGTTGGTACCGTGAACGGCGAGCCGATGTTCCACCTCCGAGGGATGGAGGCCTTCGCGACGCGTCCGGAGGTCGCGCAGAAGCCGCTCGAGCGGCTCGGTAGCCACCCGCGAGGACAATGGCTCGCTCTCGGAATTCATGAGCTCCTCGGAAGACGATCAGCGCACCCGGTGCAGCTCTCCCTTCAGCATGCCGCTCCACACAGCCTCGGTCCCCCGAGGCTTTTGAGGAGCCAGAAGACGACCAATCGCAAATGCTCCGCTCGAAGCAGTCGAATTTCAGCGACGAAGCTGCACTACAGCTGTGGTCAGCTTTCGTTGATTGCCCTCCGCCGTTTTGGCCCCGTCCGAGTGCGGGCCAAAACGGCGGAGGCAGGCCACCCTACAGCGAGTGCCGCTCATGTTCTCTTCGATCATCGCAGGCGATGATCGCTGTAGTCGACAGGAGGCCCGGAACTGCTCGGTGCGAGGAGAAAGAGCAGCACCGAAGCTCAGGCGCGAGGAGAAAGAGCAGCACCGAAGCTCAGTGCTCTACTGAAGGGACTGAATCCAGGATTCGAAGAGTTGCTGACCCGTCGGATCGACCTCCTCGGTTCCGAGGGGTGGCATGCTCCACGTTTCTCCCTTGCTTACGAAGCGCTGATAGATCGCGCTGTCTGCGAAGGAACCGGGAACCACCCGCTTGTCGGCGTCGGGAAGCTCTCCATCGAGCCAAGCGATGTCCACGTCGTAGAGGGACTCGTAGACCGAGAACTCGTTCACCGGTCCCTCCAAGTCCGCAACCTTGAGCCACATGTCGAGACCGGTCTGCGCATTCGCCGTGCCCTTCGGGTTGTGGCAGTGCCCGCAGTTGGCGTGCAAATAGCCGAAGAAAGCCTGCTCGGTGGCCGTACCGGGCACGGAGAATGCGGCTGCGGGAGGCGCCGTGAGAAGCCCCTCTGCCATCAGATCATCGAGCGTCCACTCGAGGGGATCGGTCGAATCGATCGGTTCATGAGAGAGCTGGATGGCGGAGAAACCAAGCGCCTTGTCGGGCTGCTGGCTATGACACGTGAGACAATCCTCGGCGCTTGGGATGTCGTGATTGGTTCCCGAAGCGTCGATCACCCCGTTTGGCACGGCATCCGCCTCGGATTGGTCTTCGCGCCATTGGTAAGCGACCGTGAACCAGGCACCCGTCGAGCGCTTCTCGATCAAGCGGGTCTCGACCCGCACGCCGTCGCGAGAAAACTCCTTCCACAACTTCGTTCCTGCAGGAAACTGCCAGAAGTCCATATCGGACGTATCGATTTGTGTGTCCGGAGGAAGCGACACCCAGCGCTTCTTCTCGGCACCGTCCGTCCACAACTTGAAACGCGGCTCGTAAGGATGGACCCCCTCCCCGAGCGTTTCCATGTCGGCCCCGTAGAGGCCCGTTTCAGAGAGCAGACATGGCAGACGAGTCGTCAGCGGTCCAGCGTCGCTCGGCTCGTGACACGCCTCGGATGCGGAGCCTCCGGACGCCGCACCACCACTGCCGGAAATCCCCCCGGTTACGCCTCCGGTACCGCCCACTGTTCCCCCCATGGCCTCCCCTCCGTTACCTAGCCCCCCGGTTCCCCCCGTCAGAGTGCCGGTACCCCCAGAGGAGGACATCGCCCCTTCACCACCCGACTCGTTCGGACCACAGCCAGAGAACAGAGCGGCAGCCGCGATTCCAAACCCGAAGAATTTCGTTCCTGAGCTCGAGCGAAGGGAGCAACGATTCATGAGGAGTCCAAGCCTAAGATCGAACGCCAATCTTCGCACGCCGTTTCGAGTTCATTCGACGAAGCGCACTGGCTCACTCACTCGTCTCGCTGCGGCACGACTCAACCAACCCATCACCCGCGAAACTTGGACCGATTTTCAAAGGTCACGCAGGGGCATTTTTCACCACCAAAGCACCCATTTTGCACACAGTGCCGACTCACCGGCCCTCACCTCACCGTGCCTTTGCGGCACGATTCAACCAATCCAGCGGCCACGAAACTTGAGCCCATTTTCCGAGTTTGCGACGAAAGCAATTCACGACTGCGCAACGCTCCGCCAACGCAACACTCACTCAAAACCCTTTGCCGAAAAGGAAAATACTCCGCTAAATGGGCTTCATGTCGCACAACCGGAAGCCGTACCGTAAGCTCACCCTCCTACCACACCTTGCTTTCGCCATTGCCATCGTTGCATGTAGCAGCGACGGAGGAGACTCGGGCGGCGGAGACTCGACGAGCGGAACGGGTGGCGCCGCTACCGGCGGTTCGACCGCAGGTGGCACCGGAGGGGGAGCGACGGGCGGAGCAAGCACCGGCGGCGCGAACACCGGAGGCTCCGGAACGGGTGGCGCGAATACCGGAGGCTCCGGCACCGGCGGCAGCACCGGCGGCGGAGTCGTTCCGGGCACCTCTGGTTATGACTGCTCCCCTCCGAGTGGCGCCATCCCAGCACTGCAAGCGACTCCCGTGGTCACGAGCGGACTGAACCAGCCGATCCTCGTGACCCACGAGCCGGACGGAGACCCAGGTCGGCTCTTCGTGCTCGGCCGCACGGGAACGATTCACATCATCGAAAACGGCTCGCTCATCACCACGCCGTTCCTGGACATCACGAGCAAGGTAGTGGCCGGCATGGCCAACGGAGACGAGCGTGGAGCCCTCGGTCTGGCGTTCCACCCCGAGTACGCGACGAACGGGCTGTTCTACGTTCACTACAGCGACGCCAACGATCCGAACGACACGGGCGACACCATCATCGAAGAGTACAAGGTCAGCAGCGACCCGAACGTCGCGGATGCCGCAAGCGGACGCATCGTCTTGACCGTCGAGCAGCCGATGCACAGCCCTGCGCTTCTCAAGAACCACAAGGGTGGCTCGATCAATTTCGGTTCGGACGGCTTCCTCTACATCGGGCTCGGGGACGGCGGCGGCGGGGGAGATCCGTTCGGCAACGGCCAGAACTTGAGCGTCCTCCTTGGCAAGATGCTGCGGATCAATCCCGTCGCGAGCGGCTCGGAGCCGTACACCACTCCCGCGGGGAACCTTCGAGACACCATGGGCTCTGCCGCGCCGGAAATCTGGGACTATGGCCTGCGCAATCCGTTCCGAAGCAGCTTCGACGGCTGCACCGGCGACCTGTACATCGGCGACGTCGGACAAGACGAGTGGGAGGAAATCGACGTCGAGAAGGCGGGCGAAGGCGGTAAGAACTACGGCTGGAACACCATGGAAGGCACCCACTGCTACGAGCCCGCAAGCGGTTGCGACCAGGCGGGCATCACCCTTCCGGTGCTCGAGTACGATCACCAGACGGGGCAGTCAGTGACCGGGGGCGCCGTCTATCGTGGCAGCGCGATTCCCGGCCTCCGCGGCACCTACGTCTACGCCGACTATCAGTCGAATGCGATCTGGAGCACCGTCTATGATCCGGCGACTGGAATGGCCGCCGCTCCCGTCAGTCTCAAACAAGACTTGAACAACGTCACCCAGATCGTCTCGATCACGAACGGAGCCGACGGCGAGCTCTACTTCGTGTCGCTCCTCGGAAGCGTGTTCAAGCTCGAATCCGCCGAGTGATCGAGACTTTTGGCGGAAACCACTTGCGTTGATCGACCCGTAGGGCGCGCTCCTTGAAGGAGCGCGCCTTTCCTTTCCTGCCTTACCTGCGCGTGAAGGTCGACGTTGGAGACCGCAGGTGACGAATGACCCCCACCTCCGGGCACCTCCAACGGCGTCCCGCGTGGGGTCACCAAGCACCCGAGGGAAACCTCGATGTTCACATTCAGCTCGGAACTCGCGCCAACGCGCGACGTCATCGAGAGACTGGACAAACTACTAGATTGATGATGAGTGGCAGGCTACACCGATCTCGCAAGGAAGCCTCATGCCCAGACACCATTTGGCCGACACATTGAACCAGATCGCTCGCGATCTCCATCAGCAGGGAACGATCCACCGCCTCACGCAGGACGAGACACTCTTCGGACGCACCTTCACGACCGACGGCCGCGAGGTGGTCAATTTTTCATCCTGCAGCTACCTGGGTTTGGAGCGCCACCCGGCTCTCTTGCAAGGTTGTCGTCAGGCCCTCGATGCCTACGGGACGCAGTTCTCTTCGTCGCGCGCCTATATCTCGCTCGGTCTCTACGAGGAGCTCGAATCGCTGCTTGGTGACGTGTTTGGGCAGCCCGCGATCGTCACCGCCAGCACGACTCTCGGTCACTGCTCGGCCCTCCCCGCCCTCGTCCGCTCGAACGACGCGGTGATCTTGGATCACCAGGTCCACGCGAGCGTGCACATGGCTGCACAGCTCCTGAAAGCGAGCGGTGTTCGGCTGCAGCTCGTTCGCCACAGCAACGTCGAGCACCTCGAAAAGCTCGTCAAGTCCCTCAAGGCAAAGCACGAAAAGATCTGGTACTTGGCCGACGGCGTCTACTCCATGTACGGCGACTTCGCTCCCCTCGCGGACCTGAAACGGCTCATGGACCGCCACGAACAGCTCTGGCTGTACATCGACGACGCTCACGGCATGAGCTGGACGGGTGAACGTGGCTGCGGCTACGTCCGCTCCCAAATCCCCCACTGGCCACGGATGGTTCAGGCCGTCTCCCTGAACAAGGCCTTCGCGTGCGCCGGCGGAGCGCTCCTGTTTCCCGACGACAGCACCCGAGCCTACGTTCGCAACGCAGGACAGACGCTGATCTTCGGCGGTCCCATCCAGCCTCCCATGCTCGGAGCGGCCGTGGCCTCCGCCCGACTCCACCTCTCGGAGGAATTTCCCGCGATTCAGAACGGCCTGCGCACGCTCCTTCGCTACACCAATGAGCGCATGAAGGGGCTCGGGCTGCCCCAAGTCGACACAAACGAAAGCCCCATCTTTTTCGTACCGCTCGGTCTTCCGAAGCTGGCCAACAGCTTGGCCGGCAAGCTCTTGGCGGACGGCTACTACGTCAACAATGCCTCGTTCCCTGCGGTTCCTCTTCACAAGGGAGGAGTTCGCTTCGTCGTCCACCGAAGTCTCGAGCGGGGGGACATCGACGGCATGCTGATTCGAATGGCCACGCACTACGACGACGTTCTGAGGGAACACGAATCCTCCAGCGCTCGAGTGGCTTCGGCATTCAGGATCCCCCCCTTCGAAGTAAGAGCTCTCAACGAGGGTCCCGCGACGAGCGTCACACGCCCAGTGCACCGGGAGCTTTCGGTCGAGCGCCACGACAGCATCCAGGCGTACTCGCCCCCTGATTGGGACGAGTACCTCGGCGCTTCGGGAATGTGTCACCACTCCAATCTGCAGATGCTCGAGCGGGTATTCGGAGCTCGAGTCCCTGGACCGGAGGCTTGGAAGTTCTCGTATTTCACCGTGCGAGACTCCGATCAAACCGTGGTCATCCGAGCGTTCACCACGGTGGCGCGCGTCAAAGACGACATGTTTTCGCCAGCAAGCACCTCACGGCGGGTCGAAGAAATGCGCGAGGGCGAGCCCGATTTCTTGACCTCGAATGCGGTACTCCTCGGGTGTCCCTTCACCAAGGGCAAGCAACTGTACGTGAACCGCCAGCATCACTCATGGAAGGACGCGCTGCGCCTTCTCGTCGAGGAGATGCGAACGCTCGCCGGAGATCACGAAGCTAGCCGCATCTTGCTTCGGGACTTTTCACCGGACGATCGCGAGCTCGAGGACGCACTGCTCGACATCGGGCTCGTGGCGCTTCCCTTGCTAGACAACTGCGTCGTCTCGGACTTCGGATGGAACACGCGAGAGGAATACCTAGGTGGCCTCGGCCAGCGGTATCGCTACAACGTTCGCAGGGAGATCCTTCGTCGCGAGGGGCTATTTCGAGTCGACAGCCGCGGGCCCGAGAGCGACGCCGACATCGAGCAGTGCTACGCGCTCTACGAACAAGTCCACGCTCGCGCCTACGAGCTCAACGTGCACAAACTGCCCGTAGAGCTCTTCCGCAGGATGGCCGCCTCCGACGAGTATGACGTACTCCGGCTGTACTTCTCCCCCGACGCCGACGAAGCATTGGTCCCCGGCGGCGCAGAGCGGGACGCGCCGATTGCCGTCATGTTCAGCTTGCGACACCGCGGCAAATATCAGGCACTCCTCGTCGGCCTCGACTACCGCTACGTTCTCGAGTTCGGCACGTACAAACAAATCCTGTTCAAGACTCTCGAACGGGCAAAGGAACTCGGAGATCGCGAGCTCGACCTCGCGTACACCGCCGTCTTGGAAAAAAAGAAGCTCGGTGCACGGCCCCACCCCACCCGAGGATTCATTCAGCTGTTCGACCACTACAACACCGCCCTTCTGGAGGCGCTCGGCGAGTAGGCTCACCTCCGCTCGACCTCAGGCTTCTTTCTCACCGATCACACAGAAACCGTTGCCAAAGGGGTCGCTGCAGAAAGCTGCCAGCTTCGGGCCGTGCTTTCGGAACTCCATTTCGATCGCTCCATTTTCCGCCAGCACTTTGGCGAGCACCGCGTCGAAGTCGGACACGTGGAGGTCCGCGTGCACTGGCGTCCAGTGCCGCTCGTAGCGACGCGTGTCATCCCCGCCGGGCGAGCTCTTCGAGCCGGCGGGCTTTTCGTGCATGCACACGGTGAGGTTGTTCGCGTCAAGGATGGCCATCGTGGGAAAGGGCCGCGCCGTCTCGACGAAGCCGAAGACACGACCGTAGAAGCGCAGGCCGTCTTCGAGACGCGGGACATCGATGCTCAGGTGAACCGTCGGGCGGCTCCTGGGCGAGCTCATGAGTCACTCCAACCGGACATCGACTCCAGGCGCACGTACGAGGCCTCCATGCCGCGCTCCATACCGCTCTCGAGCATGGCCTTCCGGGTCGCCGCATTGGGCAGCGTCATCCGCATCGTCATGAGGGTTCCGGCTCCGTCCGGCGAGAACGTAGTCACGATGTGGTTGTCCGGCGTTGGATCGGGCAGATGCATCCGTTCGACGTGCTCGATGCGATGCGGAGGGTCGAGCTCGAGGATCTCTCCCGTCAGGAAGAAGCCACCACCTTTCCCATCCGACCACTCGTACCTGATCTTTCCTCCGGGTTTGGCCTCGTTGATGCACACGGGCATCGTCCAGCCTTCTGGACCGAGCATCCACTGCTGGAGGAGCTCGGTGTCCATGTGAGCGCGGTAGACGTCTTCTGGTGGCGCATCGAAGCGCCGTTTCACGATGACGAACTTCTCCCCTTCGGTCTCCAATACCAACTTGCTCATGTTGCTTTACCCTTCTCTTTCTTTTGCTTCGCCAAGAGACGATCGAGGCGGCGGTAGTTCTGAGCCATTCCCTCCCGCAGCATCTCCAGATACTGGTCGAGCTCGGAGAGGCCGTTTGGTGCGAGGCGGCACGGGCGCTTCGTGCCCTCGATCCGCTGGACGATCAGACCGGCCTCGACGAGCACCCTGATGTGTCGAGAAACCGCTGGCTGCGAAATCGGCAGCGGTTCCGCCAGTTCACTGACCGTGGCCTCCCCGTCGGCAAGGCGGGCGAGGATGGCCCGCCTCGTCGGGTCCGCCAGGGCCGCCAGGGTCGCATCGAGAGAGCGGACGAGCTGCATGCGCCATAGATAACCCATCAGCTATATAACGCAATAGCAATATTCGAGGGCGCAGGTGCGGCCCCCCGACGTGACGCGAGACAGGGGTACTCATCCCTTCGCTGCGAGGTAACGCCGACGGTCACATTGTCGCGCTCCGAGCCCAAGTTTCGTCCGGAAATCGCCGGTTCAGGTGGCAGCTCTGCTTCTTCGAGCGCACGGACGCCCGCACACCCGCTGGACCGTGAGCCGAAGAGACTCAACCTGACGCCGAGCCCAACGCGCGCAGTCAGGAGCCCCGCACCGAAGGCACTTCAGCGCGCGTCGGACACCCCACTTGCGTGCGAACGCACGCCTCCATATATGTGCGTTCGCACGCATTGGAATCCTGAGAAGCCATGGCAGCAAACGTGACGGCACGCCGACTCCGCGACGCGGTCCGCCATCTGGTGGTCGCGCACGGAGCCCTGGAAGAAGCGAGACGCCCCTGTGGAGCAGAGCTCTCGGTCCCCCACGCCTACGCCCTTCTCGAACTCCTCCATCACGAGGCACCCCTGACCGTTTCCGAGCTGGCCACGAAACTCGCCATCGACCGGACGAACGTGTCCCGGCTGTGCGCCCGCATGGCGGAAGCCGGCGAGCTCACCCGAGCGCCACACCCGGTCGACGGACGGGCGCTGGCCCTTCGGCTCACGGAGCGCGGGCAGAGATTGGCCCGCAACGTCGACGAATCGAGCGCCCGACATTTCGCTCACTTGACGAAACGGCTGGGTCCGTCTGCGGGCGAGATCCTGTCCGCGCTCGAGCGTCTGTCCGAGGCGATGCGCAGTATCGAGGAGGTCAAATGAAGACGAGTGGGCGAATGGTCGGCGCAGCTCTCGCGGGCACCCTCTGCGCGACGGGATGTCAGGACGGAGAGCCCCCTCCAAAAGTTCATGCCGCGCTCGAGGTCGCTGCTACCGCAAGCGGTGACTGCCAGCCAGTGCGAGAGTTGGCGAAACTCGACCGGCGTCAGCCCGTGCCACTTCAGCCGATGATGGCCTGGCACCAGAAGCAGAACATGATGGAACACCTCGTGGCCATCCAGCGGATCACCGCGGGGCTGGCTCGCGAGGACTGGGCGGAAGTGGCAAGCGCTTCGGCACTCCTCGAGTCCTCGGAGCAGATGCAGCAGATGTGCCAGCACATGGGCGCTGGTGCCGAGGGGTTCACCGAAAGCGCACTCGACTTCCACCGTCGAGCCGACGCGATCGGCGAGGCTGCTCGCGCGGAAGATGCGGCTTCCGTGCTGCGGGCCACATCGGACACCCTGCAGGCGTGCACGGGATGTCACGCCGTTTTCCGCCAGGAGGTGGTGAGCGCGGCCGCGTGGCGAGAACGCGCAGCGCACCATGAAAGCAGCGATCAGTTGCGCTGATTGCCCTCGAGCGGCGGTCACCCGGCTGGCTCTTTGGGCACGAGCGAGTTTGCCCAGACCATCAGCGAACACCGCTGTAGCACTGACGTTCGGACGATTTATTCCGCGTTCCGGTCGAACACGACGCGCCCGTCCATCACAGTGCGGAGCACCTTGGTTCCGACGATGTCATCCGCGGGAATTTCGAGCAAGTTGCGATCGAGCACGATGTAGTCGGCCCGTTTGCCCTTCTCCAGCGTACCGCTGTAGCCCTCCGACCTGACCTGGTAGGCGGCGTCCAGGGTGTAGGCGCGGATGGCTTCGGCAACCGTCAGCTTGTCGTCCGCCGAGCCCAAGATTTCGTCCTCACCGACGAAGCTCCGCGTCACTGCTGCGTGCATGTGCAGGAATGGATTGAGCGGCAGCGAGGGATAGTCTTGAGAGAGCGTCACCTTGATGCCCATGTCGACCATGGTGCCAAGGCGCATGAGTCTGTCGTAGCGCTCCTTTCCGAGCTTCTCGAGGTACTCGGGATTCGGCTGAGCCGCTTCCATCGCGTAGTAGTTGGCGATGACGTCGAGCTCCTTGAACCGGACCAAGTCGGCGTCGTCGACGAGCACCGTATGACCCATCGAGAGCCTCGCACCGTCGTAGCCAGCTTTTCGAACTGCGGAGAAGACGTTCAAGAACGAGCGATTCGCCATGTCTCCAATCGCGTGGGTGTGCACGTCGAAGCCCCGGCTCGCCGCCTCGACCGCGGCCTTCTTGCTGATCTCCTCCGGAACCGAGAGAACTCCTCGGTCACCCGGCTTGTCCGAATACGGCTCGATGAGGTTCGCGGTGTGCCCTTCAATCGATCCGTCGCCGTGGATCTTGAGGGTGTTCACGTTGAAATGCTCGGAATGGTACTTCTCGTGAAACTTCTGCAGGCACTCGAGAGCGCCGACAATGTGTTGCTTGCGCTGCACCATGCAGGACACGGTGTAGCGGGTCGTGAGCCTACCCTCCTTTTCCAGCTGCCCGATTGCGTCGAACAAGGGCTCTTCCTGCCCCGGCGGTTGGCCTGCCTCGAACATGTGAGTGATGCCGTTTTCAGCGATGTCGCCCAACACCTCCGGCGCGCTCTCGAGCACGGCCTCTTTGTCGAGCCCGGCCACACCCATCATGTAGTACGCGGCAGCAGCGGTACCGACGTAGCCATTGCGTGTGCCGTCCGGATCACGTCCAAAGAAATCGATGGGCTCCTTCTTGTCCGTCACCCCCGCCAGTTCGAGTGCCTTGGTGTTCGCCCAGCCGGCATGTCCGGTCTTCGACATCATGAAAAAGGGGCGGTCGGGTCCAGTGATCGCGTCGAGCTCCTTGCGGTGAATCTTCACGGTGTTCTCGTAACCACCGCCGTAGGAGATGAAGGGACCGTTTGGATGCTTCTTCAGGTAGCCGGCGACCTCCGCAAGCATCTTGTCCTTGTCGTGAGACAGCTCCTCGATCACGAGACCCGACTTGACCGCCATGAGGAAGATGCTGTGCTCGTGCGTCGCGATGATTCCCGGCATCACGAACTTGCCACCGAGATCCTCGACCTCGGTGCCTTCACCGACGAAGCTCTTCGCCCGGTCGGAGGAACCGACGAACACGACGTTCTTCCCGTCGGTCGCCATCGCCTCTGCCCAAGGCTCTGCCTCATCCATCGTGTAGATGCGCGCGTTCAGGATGACACGGTCCGCTGCGCGAACCTGCGGTGTCGTCCGCGGCGGAGTAGCCGTCGTTTCGTCGGCAGGCGCTTGGGCTGGAGTCTTCCCGCACGCAGCCAAGCCCAACACCAGAGCACCGAGTGCGATGAATCGTCGTACGAGGATCATCCGATGGAGGCTAACGGATCGTCGCGAGGCGCAAACCTCAAACTCGAGGGGCACACAAGGGGTCCACGCACACCCCTGAACAGGTCGTCCGGAAAGCTGACGGTCAGGTCGGCAACGGGCCCGGCGCATTGCGTTTCCGTAGCCGCCCGAGCGTCCCTATCACTTCCCTCACCCGCGCTGGCCAACGTCCCGACCGGTAGCGAACACTGTGCGCATTGCAGATCTCGCGAACGCGCGGCGCGATCTCACGAAGCCGATTCGGTGGCAGGCGCGGAAACAGATGATGCTCGATTTGGTGGTCGAGCCCACCGCAGAGGATCGACACGAGGGGGGAGACCTCGATATCGTAGGCTGCCTCGGCCTGCATCGCGTAGAAGGCAGCGCGGCTACCGGCCCGCGTGCCCTTCGCATAGTCGCTCGCGCCGACGTGTCCGCAGTAGATGGTCGCGCCAGCGAACACATCGCGAGCCACCTCCGACAGCAGATTGCCAAACAGCGTTTTCAAGCAGAACGGCCCCGACAGAGCGGGAAATAGGATGAATTCGCGCGCGTAGTAAGGGACTGCCTTTCGGAGGAAGCGTCGGTGAGCAGCGACGGCCGCATCGAAATCTCCGCGCTTCAAAATGCGCCGGCCGCTTGCGGGGCAATACACATCGAGCACGCCGGTTGCGTGGGTGTTGATCGCCGAAGCAAACACCATCCACGAGGCGAAGTTGCTCAGGGGTTGCAGCCGATGCACCGGACGAAAAGGCACGCGGGCGCTCAGGCGCAGAACCCCGAAGTCCAGGTCCGGGTCGCGTCCTTGGACATTCGCGTACTGGTGGTGGCGCACGTTGTGCGCGTATTGCCAGCTCTCTTCGTCGATGGGGGCCTTCCAATGAAAGCTGCCTGCGCGAAAGGCCTCGGCGCCAGGCACGTGGTCGTAGACGCCATGCAGCGTCGTATGGCCGATCTCCATGAGCTCGAGCGCCTTGTGAACGGACAGTGCGATCACACCCGCCGAGAACGCCATGGGCTCGAGACTCAGCAGGATCAGCGTTCTGCCGGAGACCTCCAGGACCGAAGACACGGTTCGGACTCGTCGAATGTGCCCCGCGTCTTCTTGCCCAAGTTCCGCTTCAGTCTCGGCGCGAAGCGCGTCGATGGCCTGAGCAAAGGATGCCAGACGCTGGGCCTCGTCATCGTCCGCGGTTGAGGATGGTTCGTTGACGACGTTTTCGACTCGCGCAGGGTTCATGCGGGTTCCGCCTCGTGAAACCACCCGCCTGTGGCGGTAATAGAAAACCAAAACCGCGAGAGCAGATGAGTGTCCCGCAGCCATACTGTTTCGCTCGGTGGGCCGACGCGGCTGAACGGCGACGAGCGGTCACCGCCGTAGCGAGTCAGCGTTTGGCCCGCGTCAAGAAATAGATTCGCGCAATTCAACTGCAGTGCAAGGCATCGACGAGTCGTGCGAGCTCTCCTGACCAAGGCGTGACGGGACTTTCCCCCCACCGTGTGCGGGTCCGGCGTGGCACAGTCCATGCTGGTGGCTCGAGCAGGGCAGGTCATCTCATGCACTCGTTGGCCGTTACACCCGACGAGGCACCCGAGGTGAGAAAGGCAGCGGGTCGTGAGACGGCCCACGGGAAAAAATATGCACTGGAGTCGCCGGACACTGCTCAGGGCTGGAGCGGTCGTGACGGCAAACGCGTGGTGGCCTCGCTCGCTTCTGGCTCGGCCAACTTCGTCGGAGGGAGTACTCGACGCCACCCGACCCGGGGGCATCGATCTCCACCTCCGAAAAGAACGACGCCGGGTCGGGGCCCGCACAGGTGAGGTGATCACGTTCAACGGACTCTTTCCGGGACCGGTGATCCGGATGAAGGAGGGCGCCGAAGTTCTCGTGCGAGTCCACAACCACATGGACGATTCGACCTCGGTGCACTGGCACGGCATCTTGGTGCCTTTCACCATGGATGGCGTTCCCGGAATCAGCTACGCCGGGATCGCCCCGGGGGAGACGTTCACCTACCGCTATCGTCTGCGCCAAAGCGGAACCTACTGGTATCACAGCCACTCCGGGTTTCAGGAGCAGCTGGGCCACTACGGTCAGCTCATCGTCGACCCTCGAGGTACCGATCCGGTCGAGTACGACGTTGAACATTCGATCGTGCTTTCGGATTGGACGACCGAAAGTCCTCACTCGATATTCTCGAACCTCAAGAAGATCGAAGGTTACTTCAACTTCCAGCGTCCGGTCACTGCGAACCTGGGACAAGAAGCACAGAACACCGGGAAGTCTCTCGGTCAGGTCATTTCCAAGCGCCTCCGGTGGAACTGGATGCGGATGGACCCGAGCGATCTGCTCGACGTCACGGGCGTCACCTATTCGTATCTGATCAACGGAAAAACTGCCGAGGAAAACCCCACGTTTCTCGCTCAGCCGGGGCAGAAGGTTCGCCTACGCCTCACCAACGCCTCGGCGATGACCTACTTCGACGTCAGGATCCCCGGGCTGCCGATGACCATCGTTCAGGCGGACGGTCAAAACGTCGAGCCCGTCGAGACCGATGAACTCAGGATCGCCGTCGCCGAGACCTACGACGTGGTGGTGACCCTCCCCGAGGCCCAGGCCTATACCTTCTTCGCGGAGACGATGGATCGCAGCGGATTCACCCGCGCGACCATCGCTCCTACGCCGGGCGC
Organism: Polyangiaceae bacterium; assembly: GCA_050289625.1. GTDB lineage: Bacteria > Myxococcota_A > Polyangia > Polyangiales > Polyangiaceae > NIC37A-2. The sequence goes on from JBNKGC010000044.1 coordinate 18,058, forward strand.
TTCTGCTCCCGTGCCACCGCGACGCCCGCGTCCCCTGCTCACGATGGCGGATATGGGCATGATGCACGGTGAGGGCCACGGCCACGGCGGCAAAGGCTCGCGACCCGATCAGAGCGGACACACTTCCAAACCCGCGCCTCGCTCCAGCCGACACGGAGGCACCGGACACGGAAGCCGAAGCCGTCGACCTCTCCCGGTGCAGGGACTCCCCGAGATGCTCGAGCACGGGGCCGTGGTGCATGGTCCTGCGAGCCTCTCCATGACGAAAAACGTCTATCGTCAGCTGGGAGATCCGGGAGTGGGCCTGGGAAAGGACGGTTGGCGGGTCCTCACATATGGACAACTCCGGATTCTGAACACCCCGCCTGACCGACGCGCTCCGACTCGGGAGATCGACCTTCACCTCACCGGCAACATGGAGAAGTACATCTGGGGCTTCGACGGCAAGAAGTGGTCCGAGTCAAAGATGATCCGCTTCGTCTACGGCGAGCGCCTGCGCATCAACTTCTTCAACGACACGATGATGAGCCACCCGATTCATCTGCATGGCATGTGGATGGACCTCTACGCTGGTCACGAATACGGAAAGAATCCCCGCAAACACACCGTCAACGTCCAGCCCGCCGAGCTTCTGACCGTAGACATTTCGGCCGACGCCCCGGGTCAATGGGCGTTCCACTGCCACCTTCTCTACCACATGAAGGCGGGCATGTTTCGGACCGTCGCCGTCGTGCGCTCACTCGCGGGGGAAGCGCCGGATGCGGAACGTTAGAGCCGGGGCTCTCGCCCTGCCATTCGTGGTCGCGCTCGAACCGACCGCACTCGCGCAGGCTGAGGATCCGCCGGCCTCCGTGGAAGCCCCTTCGGCAAAAGCGCAAGAACCGCCGGAAGGCGCCCCCACCTTGCCCTCCGCAACCGCGGAGCTGCCAGCCGCCCGAGCCCAGCCCGCAGAGGCAGCAGGCCCACGGGAGGAAACCACACTTGCGCCCGAAACCGCCGAAACCCCCGGACCAGCTCTACCCGAAGGCATGACGCTCGACGAGGTGCTCGAACGCGCCGCCCAGCCGCCTCCGGAGCATTTCCCCGACGCCATCGACGACGACAGCATTCTGGCGTTCCTCCTGGCCGATCAATTCGAGTATCGCGTGGACGGCAAATCCGAACCGGACGCCTTGGGCTGGGAAGCGGATGCTTGGATCGGCGGAGACTTCAATCGGCTTTGGATGAAGCCCGAGGGTGAGGCAACGTTCCATTCTCCCGGTTCCATCGGAAGCGAGTTCGATGCCCTGTATTCGCGCCTGATCTTTCCCTTCTGGAGCGCGCAGATCGGTGGCCAGTACGCCTTCGAGTGGGTGTCAGGTGACGAGTACGTCGACCGCTGGTCGGGCGCCATAGCGATCTTAGGGCTTGCCCCGTTCAAGTTCGAGGTCGACGCGTCGGCCTACATCTCACAAGACGCTGATGTGACTGCCACACTCGAGCTCGAGTACGATTGGAGAATCACCCAGCGCCTCGTCGCCCAAGGCCGCACGCAGCTCTCGTTCGCGTTTCAAGACGCGTCCGAACGAAACCTGGGAGCGGGCCTCACGGACATCGAGGCGGGCCTTCGGCTGCGCTACGAGTTCAAACGTGAGCTGTCCCCCTACCTCGGCTTTCGGTACGAGGGCTGGGTGTTCGAGTCGGCCGATCGGGCGCGAGACGCGGGTATTCCGGTCTCGCGCTTCTTCGGCCTGGCTGGGCTTCGGTTCGCCCTTCTTTAGCGAGCCTTGGGCCACACACCACGGCGCGGTAAAAGCGTGGTGAGTCGAGATGAGCGAGTCGAAGCCCGTGGCTCCCGCGGACCACTACACGAGCGCCTTTGCCCTTTCCGGAATGGACTGCCCGTCCGAGGAGCGCATCGTTCGCCTGGCGCTCGAAGCTCTGCCTGAGGTGCACCAGCTTCAGTTCGACCTCGAAAACCGCCGCTTGCAAGTTTGGCACTCGGGCGCGGCCGCGGCGCTCCTGGAGCGGCTCGAACCGCTTGGCTTCGGCGCTCGGCTCGACAATACGGTCGAAGCCACTCACGACGCGCCCGCTGGACTGAGCGATCCCACCGCGGAATCGCGAGTGCTCCGGCAGCTGCTCGCGATCAACGCTGCCATGTTCGTCGTCGAACTCGGGCTTGGGGTGGTCGCTCAATCGACGGGGTTGATCGCCGATTCCTTGGACATGTTTGCGGACGCAGCCGTGTACGGACTTTCCCTTCAGGCGGTCGGTCAAGTCGCAGCGGCGAAGCGCCGGGCGGCGCACTTGAGCGGATGGCTTCAGATGCTGCTCGCGCTGGGAGCCCTCGGGGAAGTCGCCCGGCGAGCCGTGACCGGCAGTGAACCGGTCGAATCGCTGATGATCGGTGTCGCGTTACTCGCCCTCGTCGCGAATCTGAGCTGCCTCGCCCTTCTAGCGAAACACCGCGAGGGTGGCTTGCACCTCAAGGCGAGCTGGATCTTTTCGACCAACGACGCACTCGCCAACCTGGGAGTCCTGCTGGCAGGAGTACTGGTCGCCGTGAGCGGCAGTGCCTGGCCTGATCTCGTGGTCGGCGCGGTTGTCGGGCTCCTCGTGCTCTGGGGTGCCGTGCGCATCCTGCGCCTGCGCTAGCGGCTCCGTCAGCACACCGGGTCTTCTGGCCAAGTCCGTGGGAGCCGGGCTTCCAAAGGTAGAGGAACGATCGCCACCCACTGGGATGGCGTTCCGCCGATCCCGCCGGGGGTCGCCCCGCGGAGTGGTAGCGGCTGGTGGTGTGCCTCCTCTGCCGTTGACAATGCATAAGTCTACGCTTATGCATTGGACATGCAGACGCCGGCCATGGCCGAAAACAAGGTCTTCCAGGCACTGGCCGACCCCAGCCGCCGGGCGATCTTCGAGTCCCTCACCCGGGGCGAGGCGGCAGTGAAGGACCTCACGGCGCGCTTCGACATCTCGCAGCCAGCGGTCTCCCAGCACCTCGCTGCCTTGAAGGATGCCGGGCTCGTCAACGGTCGGCGCGAGGGGCGCTGCGTTTACTACCGAGTGGAGCCGAAGGGCATGAAGCCACTCATCGACTGGATCGCGCACTACCGCGCCTTTTGGACGGAGCACATCGACCGCCTCGAACGACTGCTCGACAGGATGGACCAATGACCGACACCACAGCCCCCTCACAAACTGAATCGATTTCCTTCGAATTCGACTTGAAGCATCCGCCGGAGAAGGTGTGGCGCGCCCTCACCATTCCGGAGCTGCTCACCGAGTGGCTCCTGCCCGTCGTCGGTCACCAGCTCGAGCCCGGCGCGGAATTCCGATTCCAGGCGCCGCCCCAGCCGGGTTGGGACGGAACGGTGAACTGTCGCTACCTCGAAATCGACGAGCCCAACAGGCTCAGCTGGGCGTGGGTCGTCGGCGACATCGACACGGTGGTGACGCTCACGCTCACTCCCACCGCTTCGGGAACCCGCATGTCCCTGGTTCAATCGGGCTTCAAGCCGCACCAGAAGCAGAACTTCGGCGGCGCGCGCTACGGCTGGAAGATGATGGGCGAAAAGCTCGTGGACCTGCTTGGGAGGATCTCGTGAACACTTGGATGCGTCAGACACACCGCTGGGTGTCTGTCGCCTTTTCGGTGGCCGTCCTCCTCAACATCGTCGTCATGACCATGAACCAGGGACAGCAGCCGCCGGCGTGGGTGACCTACTCGCCTCTGCTCCCGCTGCTGTTTCTCCTGCTGACGGGTCTCTATTTGTTCGTGCTGCCGTACGTCTCAAAGAGGCGAAGCGCCCCACGCGCGGCGGAGTAGGTCCGAGCATCGACGTCTCGGATCCCCAGTCCCACCTTGGAGTGAACACCATGGCCGGTAAGTCGACGAAGAAAACCTCCCCAAAGAAGGCCCCCCAGGTCGCCAAGAAGACCTCGACCAAAGCGTCGACCAAGAAGGCGGCCCCGGAATCGAAGAAGGCTGCGGCGAAGAAGACCGCCCCCGTGACCAAGACGACTTCCTCCAAAAAGACAGTGAAGAAGGCCCGGGCGAAGGGCCCATCGATGACGAAAGCCCCGGCCAAGAGCACCTCGACGAAGGGCGCCTCGACCAAGAAGGCTCGGACCATGTCCGTCGCGACCCTACGCGCCGCGACGAAGAAAGCCCCGACGAAGGGCACCCGGCGGAAACCGAACCCGACGTCATCGGACGCGCTAAGCGCATCCAGGAAGATCGACGAGAAAATCGCGAGCCTGGAAGATTGGCGAGGCGAGCGGCTCGCCCAGATCCGAAAGCTAATTCACGACGTCGACCCCGACGTGGTCGAGGAATTCAAGTGGATGGGCACACCCGTCTGGTCACACGACGGCATGTTCGCCAATGCAAACCCGTTCAAGGACAAGGTGAAAATCACCTTTCATCACGGCGCAGAGCTCCGCGATCCCGGCAAGCTGTTCAACAACGGGTTTGGCGGCGGCAAGTGGCGAGCGATCGATCTCCGCGAGGAAGATGCGCTCGATCCGACCAAGTTCAAAGCCCTGCTCCGCGAAGCGATCGCTTACAACCGCTCGCACAACGTCCCGAAGAGCAAGGGCTCGCGCGCGTCGCTGCTGAAGTAGCGGCCGGGTGGCTGAATTTGCGGCTGCGCCGTTCAGTGCAGGAACGCGATTCCAGCGACTGCGCGCGGGTGCCCTTCGACGGAGATGGGGAACTTGTGATCGGTCACCGTCAGCTTGCGCCCCCCCAGCTCGAAGGCGACTTCGTAGTCCTGCGGCTTGCCGGATTCGATCACCTCGCGATCCGCCTCGCGAAAGCCATCGGCCACGTCCTTCGATACGAAGTCGTAGTCCGTCCTACCGATGATTTGTTCCTTCGGTCGTTTGGCGAAGTCAGCGAAGGCCTGATTGACCAAGAGGAAGTGCCCCTCTTCGTCCTTGATGTAGGCATGTGCATTCGCGCTATCCAAGTACGCTTCCAACAGCCCGAGCTTGTCCATGTACCCCTCCCCTCATGGCGGCTCGCGGTACAGCCTAGCTCGGATTTGCGGTGGCGCTCCCCTTCCTCTCGGCAGCTCCGAGCCCCGTCGGAGATTGCTGGCGAACTGCAATGGGAACCACTTGCGTCGAAGCGCCTCCCCCTTCGACTCGCGGGCCTATTGCCCCTCCGCCCGTGCCGCTCTTGTTTTGGGCGGTCCTCGCGAGCGATGATCGCTGCAAGTTCGACTCACTCACAGCAAAGGACAGCACATGCCTACCCCGTACTTGACCTTTGACGGCACGACCAAAGAAGCCTTTGCCTTCTACGCGAAGGTCCTTGGTGGCAAGCTCGAATTCTCCCAGACCTTCGGTGAGTCTCCGATGAAGGACGAGATCCCGGCCGAGTATCGCGATCGCATCATGCACGCAACGCTGCGTCTGCCCGACGGTCCATTGATGGCGTCGGACGCTGGACCTTGGGCGCCGTTCGACGGTCCCATGCGCAGCTGCAGCCTCTCGCTTCAATTCAAGGATGTCGACGAGGCCCGCGAGATTTTCGAAGCCCTTGCGGAAGGCGGCACCGTGACCATGCCCTTCGCCAAGACGTTTTGGGCAGCAGGCTTCGGTATGCTCAAAGACCGCTTCGGCGTCGCGTGGATGGTGAACGTCGAGCACGGCGACTCCTGAGGTTCGAACTTGGACGATCGAGAAGCCGCTCAGATCGCGGAGCGGATGGCGCGGCTCCAGGAAGCTGCTTCGCGAAGACGACGCCCGCGGCGCGTAGCAATACTTCGACGAGCATGAGCTTCTGCGCGGGGATCGAGCGATCAAAAACCGTGCTCTCCTGACCTTGCGAACTCCTGACCTTGCGAAACTGTCAGTCAGTTGTTGCGCGCGTCCGGGCAGCGCAAACTCATTTCGTGTCGATGGTCCTCCACGATACCGCGCTGGCGACCTGGGAGGACGAGGGGGGGGAGCATCGTGGTTTCGAACCAAGTCCCCGAGGCCGTGGAAGATCCCAATGCTGCGTTTCCGCACGAGAGAGCCGACCGGTTCACGAAACCGCTCAGGCGGTTTCTCGAGATCGAGGCCGCCAGCGGCGCCGCGTTGCTCGTTGGAACCTCTGCCGCCTTGATCCTGTCCAACTCGGGGTGGTCCGACGCGTTCTTGAGTTTTTGGGAGATCCCTGTTGGCTTCCGGTTCGGCTCATTCGATTTCAGTCGTCCGTTGCAGCACTGGATCAACGACGGCTTGATGACCCTTTTCTTCTTTCTGGTTGCTTTGGAGCTCAGGCGCGAGCTCGTTCTTGGAGAGTTGCGCGGCTGGCGCAAGGCAGCGCTGCCCTTTGCCGGGGCCGTCGGCGGCATGCTCGTCCCCGCGTCGATCTATCTCGCGCTCATGGCGAACCAACCCGGGATGCATGGCTGGGGCACCGTGATGGCGACAGACACCGCGTTCGTCATCGGTGGCCTCGCAGTGCTCGGCTCTCGCATCCCGACCATATTGCGTCTGTTCCTCCTGTCGCTGGCGATTTTCGACGACGTAGGCGCGATCCTAGTCGTGGCGATCGGCTACGGCGCTGCCTTGGTCTGGCCGGCGCTGGCCGTCGCAGCACTGGGGATTGGCCTCGTGTTCTGGACCGCGCGTATCGGGATCCGAAGCATTTCGGTCTACTTTCTCCTCGGCGCGGTCATTTGGCTTGCATTCGATGCCTCCGGAATCCATCCGACCATCGCAGGCGTCGTGCTGGGCCTGATGACACCAGCACGAGGCTGGGTGAGCGACGATCGTCTCCGTGCGATCTTGGGTCGTGTACTTTCCTATCCGCGGGGCGACCACTGGAGCGGGGATACTGCGGATCGCGCCCACCTCCAACAAGCCGGTCGCGCGGTGCGTGAGGTCATTTCGCCGCTGGAACAACTCGAGATGAAGCTGCACCCCTGGGTGGGCTTCGCGATCATGCCGGTCTTCGCACTTGCCAATGCGGGAGTTCGGCTCTCCAGCGCAGGGCTCCACGAGCCGGTCTCCGTGGCGATCTTTGCCAGTTTGGTGCTGGGCAAGCCGGTGGGCGTGGTTGCGATGAGCTGGCTCGCGGTGCGCTCGGGTCTCGCAACGCGCCCGGAAGCACTGAGCTGGCAATTCCTGGGTGCTGGATCCTTCCTCACCGGGATCGGATTCACGATGTCGCTGTTCATCGCCGGACTCGCGTACCCTCCCGCCATGCTGGATGCTGCCAAGATTGGGATTCTTGGCGGCTCCGTCGTGTCGGCGGCAGCTGGCCTGTCCGCTCTCACGTGGCTGAGCCGCAAGATGCGACCTGCCTGACTAGAGCAGGAGCCCCTTGCGACTGCCCTCCCCGTGTCGACCCGTCGAGTGAGCCAGATCGGACCTTACGCCCATTCCACGGTCATGGACTTGCCCCCGCAAACGTTCCCCCCAATCGTCAGCGTCCCAGGGCGTTGGTCACGGTGCGAGCGAGCAGCGCGCCACGACGTTCATCGGCGGCGTCACCGGTACGGAATTCACCCCGCCGCTTCCCACGACGACGGCCCGTTACGCCGGGTTGATGTTCTGGTTGAGCCGGAAGAAGTTCGTCGGGTCGTACTTTCTCTTTATCGCCACGAGCCGGTCGTAGTTGGGCCCATACGCAGCCCTCACCCGGGAGCTTCCCTCGTCTCCCAGGTAGTTGACGTAGGCGCCCTCCTCCAGGAATGGGGCCGCGGACCTGTAGCAGGCTCGTGCCCACTTCAGGTTTGCGTCGGACTCGGCGGCGTCCTCCCACATGCGCAACACGAGGAGGCTGTGCTGCGCGTCCCGGTGCCCGAACGCTGTGTCCTCAGCTCCTACTCGGCCCACGGCGCCGCCCAGGTGCTCGATGGCGATGGCGGCGAAGAACCCCGGGGCGGTGCTCGCGAAGTAGTCGACGAGTGCGTCGATGGCGTCGTCGCCCAGAGAGCGCACGAACCCGGCCTTCCAGTAGTGCAGGAGCCCCGGGCGAAATACCTCGGTGAGGAGGTTCTGCACCGTGGCGTATGGGACGGGGGCGACGCTGTCGTGGAGCGGCGGGGCGCACCTGCGCAGGGGCTTCAGTACCGCCTCCCCCTGTTCCATGGGCCCGCACCAGCAAACGATGACGTCGAGGGCGGGGCCTCCGGGTCCGGTGAGGAGCGTGGCGTCCGCCCGGAGCTCGTCGGGGGCCTGGACCGACCAGTCCCGGTACAAGCGCAGCACCTCCCTCGCGTCGTCGAGGGAAAAGATGATTTCGCCAGCCAGGAGCGTGCCCACCGGGTGAACGCGGTACTCGAGGGACGTTACCACGCCGAAATTCCCGCCGCCGCCGCGCAGAGCCCAAAACAAATCGTCGTTGTTGTCAGCGCTCGCCTGCAAAAAACGTCCGTCCGCGGTCACCACATCGGCCGACAGCAGGTTGTCACAGGCGAGGCCATACTTGCGGTTGAGGTACCCAATGCCCCCGCCCAGAGTGAGCCCCGCGACGCCGGTGCTGGGCACGATTCCTCCGGTGGTTGCCAGGCCGAAGGCCTGCGTCTCGTGGTCGAAGCCCCCCCATGTGGCGCCGCCTTCGGCGCGGACCGTGCGGCTCTGCGGATCAACGCGGACGCCGTCCATGGCTGACAGGTCGACGACGAGCCCGCCATCGCACACCGCGCTGCCGGTGACGCCGTGTCCGCCGCCCCGGACAGCCACCGCCAGATCCCTTTCCCGTGCGAAGGCGACGGCTGCCATGACGTCCGCGACCCCGGCACACCGCGCGATCAGGGCAGGCCGCTTGTCGACCATCCCGTTGAAGACACGCCGTGCGCTGTCGTACCCCTCGTCCTCGGGCCGGAAAACCCGCCCGCGCAGGTTGGCTGCCAAAGCTTCGAAATGCGATGAGCTCATGCCCCAACTCGCCCTGGCGGCATCGCCACCGTCTTGAGGGTCTTTCGTAGCACCCGGACTCGCCGCGTGTCCTCGAGCAAGCAGTCCGCGATTGAAGAGATGCGCGAGCACATCACGTGCCAGCCAGGCTGCGCGTGATGTGTCAGTTTGGTGACCAAGCTCGTACCCATCGCGTAGGAACGGCTGCGACCCTTCTTCCTATGAGCGAAAAAGAGCAGTACCCTGCTCGAACAAGCAGCTTGCCCGAACGGCGCACCACTGGCACCACTGGCACCACTAGGTCGTCAGAGCCGGTGACCCCGGCAGCAAGCGTTCAGGGAATCGCCGCAGTCGTTCCTCGCTGGGTCTGAACGCTCACGCAACCGACAGGGCCAACTCGATGTCTTGCGCGTTGTCGGTCTCGGAAATGTTGAGCTTGAGGCCCGCACCGTGGGCGTCGGGGTTCATGTCGTAGGCTGGAGCCAGCGCCCAACCCTCCGGCTTCAGCATGAAGCCATGGTTGCGCAAGTGATCGTCCGTGTTCGAGACGCAAATCGAGAACACGATGCGACGCCACAGTTGCTCGAGGTCCGCAGGAGTGTTGGACCCGAGGCGCATCAACAGGTCCGCAAACTCCACGTAGCTGACGCCATCATCTGCGCCCACCCCGTCCACGCGATCCAGCAAGGTCATCGCTGACGCGAAGTGCAGCCACCCGATCCCCGTGCGCTCGAGCGGATCATCGATGCGCGGCTGGCCTTCTGCGGCGTGTACTTCGGCCTCGCAACGAATGACGAGAAGGTCTCGGGCATCGACCACTCGCCCGGGTATCTGCGTGCCGCGGCAAAGCTGTTGGCCGGCAAGTAGCCCAACAAGGTTGCCCTGAGTGACGAACCTCCTCGACGGTGAGGCAAGAACGCCAAGCACCCCATCGCGAGAGCGCCTCACACATGACGACCTACGACCTGGTCACCCTCGACGGTTGCGTGTTCTCGCCGCGAGCTAGGACTCTCAGCTCGAAGTAGGTTTCGCATGAGGGGAGACGAGGAGCATGAGAATCGCACTTTGCGGCATACACGAAGAAGTGAACACGTTCGCCGTCGAGACCATGGGGCTGGCGACCGTCACCGGCAACATGGCCTCGGGCTTTCAGCGCTTCGAAGGCCAGGCCACGGTCGACGCCTACAAGGGGACGCAGTCCTGGCCGGGTGGTTGGGTGGATGCGTTCCTCGAAGAACCCGAGGTCGAGTTCGTTCCGGTGGCGTTCTACAACTACACCGCAGGACCCACGATTCAGGGCACGGCCTACAAGGAGATGAAGCAGGACATCCTCGATACGCTCAAAGCCGCGATGCCGCTCGACGGTGTGGCCATTCAGGTGCACGGCGCCGGGGTCGCCGAGGGCGTTGATGATGTGGAGGGCGACCTCTGCGCTGCCATCCGTGAGCTCGTCGGGCCCGAGGTCAAGCTCGCCTGTGCGATGGATCATCACTGCAACCTCACCGACGCGCACAAGAGTCAGGTGGATTTCGTCACCATCGTGAAGGAGTACCCGCACGTCGACATGCACGATTCGTCGTACCGCGCGGCCAAGATGCTCATCGACATGGTGAACGGCAAAACCGAGCCCTGCGGACATTTCGAGCATCTGCCTCTGATTCACTCCTGCTTCTCGACCTTGCCGGGCAACGTGCACGCTCCGATCCGCGACAAGGTCGTCGAATTCGCCAAACGCGACGGAATTTTCGAATTCTCCTACGGCTACGGCTTCCCGTTCGCCGACGTGCCGTTCAATTCGGCCACGGTCAACTGCTGGGCCAAAACGCCGGAGCTGGCCGCCAGCACCGCGAAAGAGTTCGCGACCTGGGCGTGGCAGAGCCGGGAACAGTTCAAGTGTCACGCGGTATCGGCTGAAGATGCGGTCAAGCAGGCACTTTCCGAACTCGAAAAGCAGAGGCGTATCAAGCCGGAAGACGCCACGCCTCTGATGATCGACGAGTTGAATGTTCAACTCGAAGACCCGAGTGCGGAAGAGGCGCGCTCGTTCGGATACCTGCCGGACGAAAAGGCGAAGGGCCCGATCGTGATCGCTGAAAAGTCGGACAACCCAGGGTGCGGCGCTCCGGGCGATGCCACGCATGTGCTGTGGGAATTGCTCAGGAACAAAGTGCAGGAAGCAGCGGTCTGCACGATCAAGGACGCTGAGACCGTGAAGCAGGCCATGCAAGCCGGCGTCGGCAAAACGATCGATGTGAAGCTGGGCGGCAAGGCGACTCACTCCGGCGGCAAGCCAGTGACCGCCAAAGCTTACGTGAAATCCATCAGCGACGGTCACTACACCATCCGTTCGGAGATGGGACGGGGCTACACCTTTGATACGGGCCCTTCGGTAGGACTCTTGATCGAAGGCGTGGACATCACGGTGATCAGCGGTGTGAACCAGGCGTTCGACGCCCAGCAGATGAAGCTAAATGGGTTCGATCCGAACGACTACCGCGTCATCGTCCTCAAGTCGGCGAATCACTTCCGCGCCTGGTGGACCGATGTGGCCAGCTTGATCATCGATTGCGATCCGCCCGGCATCGCATCGAACGACCTCTCCACGTTCACCTACAAGAAAAAGGATCGAAAGCTCTATCCGCTCGATGACGATGCCGTTTACCCGCCCTCGTCGGCAAAGGGATCGGGGCGTAAGCCGGCGTCGAGGTCGGACGCTCATCTCCGGGCTCATTGATGCCCGCGGGCGCGTTCGGGCAATGCCTCTCACTCACGGATAAGGGGAATCCAGATGGAAACTGTTGAAACGCCGCTCAGCGAAATCGAGCGCGTCTATTCGTTCTTTCATGACCCGGCGCACATGCCGGAGCTGCAGGTGGCGAGCGACAAGACGCTCTACGTTTGGCAGCACATGTCGGGCTTTCAGTACACCGCACAAGTCCTGCGTGATGGTCCGATCCGCGAGCTGCCGGAGCGTCTCGATCCCGCGATCGCACGCATCGAGGTGAGCTTCAGCGACGGCTCGAAGAAGAAGTGCGACGAATATTTCGACACCAGCACGATGGATGCGCTCTTGGTTCTGCGCGAAGGAAACGTCGTCTACGAGCGGTACAAGACGATGCGGCCGTTCGACAAACACAATTGGTTTTCGTGCAGCAAGACCATTGCCGGCACCGCGGTCGCACTCCTCGAGCATGCCGGAAAGGTTGACGTCTCCCAGCCGGTTTCTCGGTACCTTCCCGAACTCGGCGGGTCGGAGTGGGACAACGTGACGGTCGAACAGACCCTCGACATGGCCACCGGTCTCGATTCGACCGAACACGAAGTGCCGGATGCACGGACCAATCCTGCGCGTGGCTGGTACAAGTGGGCGGTCAGCATCGGACTGTTCGAAGACGTGCACCACCTGAACCAATCACCGTTCGACGTGCTCCGTGGCATGAAGCGTGTGAAGCCCGGGCACACTGCGTTCGAGTACAACTCGCTCAACACGTTCGTCCTGCAGAGTATTGCCGAGACGGTCACCCGCAAACCCATCCACGAGCTCCTGGGAGACCTGGTCTGGCGCAAGATCGGCGCCCAAAACGATGGGTACCTAGGGCTGAACAAAACAGGCCACGCCAACGCCTGGGGATTCATGAATTCCACGTTGCGTGACCTCGGGCGCTACGGGCTGGCCTATACGCCGAGTGGAAAGCAGTTCAGCGGACAGGAGGTCGTCCCTGAGGCGGTCGTTCGCAGGTTCCAGACGGGCTTGCGTCCCGAGATGTACACCAAGGGCAGCGTGGGGCGGGACTTCCAAAAGGAGTTCTTCCAGGATCCCGGGCTCTCGAATCGGTACCAGTGGGACGCCGTTTTTCCCGATGGAGATCTGTTCAAGGCGGGGGTCGGGGGACAGGGCTTGTTCATCTCGCCCTCTCGAGACACCGTGGTTGCGTTCTTCAGCACGGGCGCGGCTGCCGACGAACGTCGGGGGGCTCTCTTGGCGCGCACCATCCGAAAGACCTTCGCTCGCTGACGGTGAAGCAGCCGCAGTGAGTGTGCGTGGGCGAACCGATGGATCTAGCCCGCGACGTTACCGCGCAATTCATACCGGCAGAGCCTTATCGGTTGCTGGCCTAACGACCGGAGCACAGCGAAAAAGGACGCCATCGGAATGGCGAAGCGCGCTGAGTCGAAAGCTACACGGTTTTTAGCCGCCAAGAAGGTCATCACGACGGGCCGGGCGCGGCCCGAGGCAACCACCGTCTTGGTCCCGACCGTTTAGCGGGATACTTGCGCGCCAGCGAAGATGTTGGCGGGCCAGTAGCTCAAGGCATTCACTACAAGCAACCAACTCGGAAAGCACAAAATGGACGACCTCAAAATTCAATGGAATCCCGAGTGGGACAAAACAAACTCGGACTTCACCGCGGTCACCGAGTTCGAGGGCGGCAAGCTTTACAAGATGAGCCCGTGCCACCTGCTGGTACTCAACGGCACCCACCGCCAGATGGGCCGCCAGTACGGTCACCTGCTGAAGGAGCAGATCCACTACATGCGTGACCTCCTGGCGCGCGAGTTCATCCAGACACCTGCTGGTCTCAACACCGCCAACCAACAGATCGGCTTGATGACCTACGAGGAGATGCGTGATATCGCCGCCACCGGCTTCTACAAAGCCAAGCCGCGCCATCACAAGGAACTGCTGGCGGGCATCGCGGAGACCAGCGGACTCTCCCTCGAAGAACATGCGATCCTCGATGAGATGATGCATGTGGTGATGTGGGGCCGGAGTGTCAACATGTGCTCCAGCCTGGCTTGTTGGGGTGAACACAGCCGCGACGGTGCCCTTTACACCGGCCGCAACCACGATTTCAGCATGAGCTGGCGCGACAGTCTCGACGCAGCGGGTGTTTGGGTGGTGATGAATCCCACCGGCGCGAGTCTTTCGCACAGCTTCGCCGCACGCGCCGGCCAGATCAATTTCACGGTCGACGCCATGAACAGCGCCGGGCTCTACATCGAATGCAACAATGCCTGGAACATCATTTCGTATATCTATTCGAAGGAGCGGTCCGTGGGCAACTGGGTGATGCAGCTCATCGAGGACTACACCAGTGTCGACGAGCTCGACTACGTCATGCCGAACATCAGTTCCTCAGCCGGACTCAACGTCATGGGAGCCGATCCGACACGGGCTCGTTATTATGAGGTGTCGCACTTCAAGACCGTCAACACCAAGCCGGAGTTTGGCACGATGACCAGCCGTTCGAACCTCGCGCTCCACGACGAGTGGCAGCTGCCGGATGCCTACCCCACACGCACGGCGGAATACTCGAAGCCGCGCCGCGAAAATTTCGTGGCCTACTTCCAGAAGGATCCGAAGACCAACGACGACGCAAAGCACCGGGCCTACCTCAGCAAGGAGTTGTTCCAGAACCGGGAGCTGCAGGACGGTTCGGCGTTTCTTCTCAACAACACGCTGGGGCTCGATAGCTGGACGGCCTACCAGGTGGCGACCAAGCCAGCCGAGCGCAAGGTCTGGTGGCGAATTCCCACCCGCGGACCCTGGCAGGAGATCGATCTCCGGAAGTACTTCACGAACAAATAGCGCAAAAGGAGCCAGCCATGATTAGCGATGCCACACCGCATGAGCATACAGAATCTTGCGTTCACTCGGCATCTGCGGCGGAGGTAATGCACGCCGTGGCGTCGGCACCCAAAGCAGCGCCGACGCTCGGAGCCATCTCGGACGCGTTGCTCGCGAAGATCAACGCCGCGATTGATTCTGACGCGGAACGCCTGACCGCGATCTTCAAGGGCATCCACCAGAATCCGGAGCTGGGTTTTACCGAAACGCGAACGGCGGCCATCGTCGCGAAGGAGCTCAAGGCGCTCGGCTTCAAGGTGACGGAAGGGATCGCGAAGACGGGAGTCGTTGGGGTCCTGGAAAACGGCAAGGGCCCGACTGTGTGGTATCGGGCTGACATGGACGCGCTGCCGGTCAATGAAGCAAGCGGTCTGCCCTACGCGTCGAAGACCAGCAACATCATGCACGCCTGCGGCCATGACGCTCACGTGACGTGGTTGCTGGGACTCGCGAACGCCATGGTGACGCTGAAATCCGAGTGGTCGGGCACGCTGGTGCTGTATGGGCAACCGGCGGAGGAACCCGGCACGGGTGCCAAGGCGATGGTAGCCGACAAGGTCTGGGAACGTGGTTTTCCTGAGCCGGATTATGCGCTGGCCATGCACACCCTGCCGGCACCAGTGGGAACCCTCATCTGCAGGCCAGGCGAAGCGATGGCGGGATTCGACCGAACCACCGTCACGTTCACGGGACGGGGTGCTCATGGCTCGATGCCGCACTTGTCCATTGACCCGGTGGTGATGGCGGCACAGGCGGTGCTGAGCTACCAGACCATCATCAGTCGCAACGTCGATCCACGGGAGGCGGCTGTCGTCACGATAGGTTGCATCGAGGCCGGCACCGTCAACAACGTCATTCCTCCCACCGCAACCCTGAAGATGGACATGCGCTTCTTCAAGGACGATGTCCATCAGCTGTTGCTCAAGCGGATCGATGAAATCAACAGGGGCATTGCTATAGCTGCGGGCGTGCCCGAGGAAGACATGCCGACTCGGAAATCGGACGGCCAGGGCAATGCAAACCCGGAAGCCAACGACGCCGCGCTAATCACGCGGCTCGGGCCTTCGCTGCAGAAGCTTCTTGGAGCCGAAAACTTCATCACGAACCTGGCCCCGATGATGGGGTCAGAGGACTTCCAGGAGCTCTACCAGGGCCGCAACACTCCCTACGCGCTCATGTGGGTTGGCGTTGCGCCGAAAGAGCTGTTCGAGAAAGCACGGTCAGAGGGCAAACAATTTCCCTACATCAACCACACCCCGGATTTCTTCGTTGATCTCACGGCCATTCCGATGGGAGCCAGGATCAACACCACGGCCGTCATGAACATCATGGCCAAGTAGGGAAACCATCGTCAGCTGCAGAACTACAGAACACTCTGATCGACCTTGGAAGCAGTGGGCGCTTGAGCATGTCCGTGGCAGGTGCCATCCGTTTCGCAGCCTCGAGCCACAGGGCCTTTCTGGTCGATGGCCAGGAGAATGATGGCGGGGACTAGAACGATGGACGTCGGGCGACCGGTTCGGCTCGCCCACACGTTCGAGTAGATGACCGCGACGACCGTGCCAAGGAGGTTGCCGAGGTTGGCGCCGAAGACGGCGGTGCCCGCCAGCATCCCGACGTAGGCGATGGCGCAGGAAAGAAACGTCCACGGGAAGTCCCGCCGCGCGGTCTGAAAGGCGAGACACAGTCCGCCGCACAAGGCGGGGACGAAGAGCCACTGCCAGCGGGCGTCCGGCGGCGTCGCCGACACCGCGTAAACCTGGGTGGCGGCGGTGACGACGCCGACACCGATCCATCCACCCGCGACCTGTTTCGCCAGGAAGACCAGCCCGTTCATCGTAACCGTTCGGCGAGCCACGTTCTTCCGGGGCTCTTCGGGGGGGCCTACGGTTTCGGCGGATGGACCGAGTCGAGCTCGAGGATGGCCTTCCGAAACGGATTTTCGGCGAGGAGCTGCTGAGTTTCGGGCTTCTGTCGAGTCTCGTTCCAGTTGCAGGGGGCGAGTTCGAGGATGCGCGACTTCGGCCAGCCGGGCAGCAGGCACAGGAGGTCTCGCAGGTAGGCCTCAGGCTCGATGGCGAGCATTCGACACGTCGCGACGAGTGTCGCGAAGGTCGTGTTGACCTCGGCGCCGTCTTCGCTGCCGATGAAGAGCCAGTTGTTTCGTCCGGTTGCTTGCCGACGGAGCTGCCGCTCCGAGATGTTGTTCGTGGCAGGCAGTCGGCCGTCACTCAGGAAGCGCCGGAGCGCTCGCTCCTGGTTCAGCGAGTAACGGATGGCCGCAGCCAGCGGCGTTCCGTCGAGGGCTGTGTCTTCGTGCTTGCGGCACAGCTCGAAGTGCCGGTCGACGAGGACCTTCGCCTTGCTCGACCGCATGCGCTCACGCTGCTTGCGGGTCTTCTCGGCAAACTTCCGCTCGAGCAGAAACATCACCCGCAGGTTGCCGAGGAACTCCTGCGCGAGCTCCGGTTCGCTCCCGAGCGTCTTGAAGAAGTACGCGCGCGCGTGCCCCCAACAGCCGACTTCGATAGCTCCTCCGTCGCCGTAGAGATGGTCGTATACCGTGTGCGCGTCAGCCACGACGTGCCCCGCGTAGCCCTCGAGCAATGCGTCGACGGCCTTGCCGTCGTGCTTTTGGCTGAAGGCAAAGAGCACGTGCCGCCCGGGCACCACGAGGACCCAGAAGTGCCCGCGCGAGCACTTCTCCGGTGCCTGGACCAGCACGCCCGTCGCGTCAGTGCAAAGATACGGCGCGTCGCGCGCATCGATGCGGATCGCGTCGATGAGCGGCGCAAACAGTTCGCGCAGACCGTCGAGCCAGCCGTAGAGCGTCGAGCGCCCCAGGCGCATTCCCTCCCGCTCATACACGTTCTCGAGGCGGTTGTACGGAAGGTGGTCGTCGAAGCGACGCACGATCACATTCGCGAGCAGGCCGGGCCCGGCGATGCCGCGACGGATCGGAAGCTCGGGCGGCGCCGCCACGGTGATCCACGACTGGGGCTCTTTCGGCGGAAGCGAGCCTTCGGCGGCGCGCGCGCCTTTCACTGCGCCCTCCGCGTCGTCGCTCTTCGCGCGAAACTTCGGTCTCACCACGGTCACCTCGACCAACGCCGACGCCCGGCGCTCGATCGTCGTCGAGGTTTCCTCACCGATGCGCTCGAAGGCCTCGGTGCCGAGGCGCTTCACCTCCTCGGGAACGATTTCGATCCGAACCTTAGGCAAGTCCGGGCACGCGGTCTTCCGGCCCGTCTGCTTGCGGGAATTACGATGGGCGGAACCTTGGCCCTTGCCGTCACCCTCACCGTCGTCGTCATCGCCAGCTTCGGCAAGCGCCTCTGCGACCACCTCGGCGGCAAGCGCCTTCAGATCTTGCCCTTCTTCTGACTCGCGGTTCCCGAGCAGCTCGAGCAGGAGCTGGAGCGACAGTTGAGCCTCGTTTTCCCCTTTGAAGCGCTGCGTCTTCGGGCCAATCAGCCCACGCTCGAGCTTGGCCACCTGCTCCATCAGCTCGGCGTTCAACCGGCGATAGACGTCCCGCGCGCGGATCGCCTCCACGAGCGCGGCGCGGTGAGTGTCGCTATCGAGCAGGTCGAACTGAGCGGCGACCAGGTCGACGTCGACCACCGGAGCTCGTGCTTCGGACGCATCACCCATCGACAGGAGGGATACGCATCACTTATCGCTTCGTCAACGCACGACGCGCAACTGAGGATGCCGCGACTTCACTTTCTTCACGCCCGCCAGGAGCGCGCCGAGCTTCTGCCCGTCGATGCGCACCGAGACCGTGCCCCGCTCACCGGCCGCGGGGAGCTCGAACACGGCTTGGTGCAAGCGCTTGTACAAGATGCAGTAGCCGTTCTTGTCCCACCACAGGGCCTTCAGACGATCGCGTCGGCGGTTGGCGAAGAGCAACAGTGCGCCCGACTGCGGGTCTTGTCCGAGCGTCTGTCGGGCGATGAGGGCAAGCCCGTCGAAGCCGCGGCGCATGTCGACAGGCTCGGTGCAGACGAAAATGCGAAGGTCGACCGGGATCATCGCCCCGCTCCGATCGCCCGGAGCAGGCGAGTGAGCGTCTCCTCGTCGAACCCGACCGGAACACGGACGCGCATGCCGTCATCCACAACGATCTCGAGACCCGCCTGCACGGACGTGACCGTTGCCGCAGAGAGCTCGATGAACTGCCGGGACTCGGGCGCCGCGGAGCGAGGGCGCGACCTTGCCTTTCGTGGCTCCCGCGGCTGTTTCGGTGCGCTCGCGGAACCGCCGCCGCAAACGCCCTTTGCGACCTCGGGAGCAGCTGCCGATGCACCGAGCTTCCACCTCCAGAAAGACAACGTGGAGGCGTTCAGGCCCGTCTCTGCACCGAACTCCTTTGCCGTCAGCCCGCTTTCCTTCCAGCGTTCGACTCGCTTCGCCCACTCCGCCGCGCTTGCTCGTGCCATCTCGCCTCCGTTCGAGACGTCACTTTGTGGAGCAGGCTACGTCACTGGAAGAACGTGGGTCGCTGAACGGTTAC